>NZ_DHCG01000007.1:0-244106 GCF_002398115.1 Aminobacterium sp. UBA4908 | reverse complement strand
TCTTTCAAATTTCTCTTTTGCCATTTTTTATGCTCCCTCCCTGAAAGACTTATTAAGCTTTCAAAAGTTTTTCCGCTATCTCTGCGGGTACCTGCTCATAATGATCAAACTGCATTGAGTAAGTGGCACGGCCAGAAGTCTTGCTTCGAAGATCTGTCGCGTAACCAAACATCTCAGAAAGAGGAACGTAGGAACGAATGACTCTAGCATTCGCTTTCATCTCCATACCCTCGATACGTCCTCGACGAGAAGAAATGTCCCCTATTACATCACCCACATAATCTTCTGGAGTAACTACCTCCACAAACATAATGGGCTCCATAAGGACAGGACCAGCTTTCCTCATAGCTTCTTTGAAACCCATGGAAGCCGCTATCTTAAAGGCCATTTCAGAGCTGTCTACTTCATGGTAACTTCCGTCTACTAAGGCCACTTTTACGCCAATAACAGGGAATCCACCAAGAACACCGTTGTTGACGGCTTCCTCTAGACCCTTTTGGACAGCAGATATGTATTCCTTAGGAACAACTCCACCGACAATTTTATCTTCGAAGACAAAGCCCTTGCCATCTGCCAATGGCTCCATTTCAAAAACAACATGTCCATACTGCCCTCGGCCACCTGTCTGCTTAATAAAGCGGCCTTCCGCTCTTGAAGCTTTTTTAATGGCTTCACGATAGGAAACCTGAGGCCGACCAACCTTAACATCGACGCCAAATTCTCTCTTCAGGCGGTCGACAATAATTTCAAGATGGAGTTCGCCCATGCCTGAAATAACAGTTTGCCCCGTCTCTTCATCGGTACGAACCCTGAACGTAGGATCTTCTTCAGCCAAAGAAACAAGTCCCTTTGTAAGTTTGATCTTATCGTTTTTGGTTTCAGGCTCCACTGCAAGAGAAATAACCGGCTCTGGAAACTGAAGAGACTCAAGGACTATAGGCTTAGCCTCGTCGCAAAGAGTATCTCCCGTACGAGTGGCTTTCAATCCTGGCAGAGCAACAATCATACCGGCGCACGCTTCGTCAAGCTCTTCTCTCTTATTGGCATGCATCCGAAGGATTCTACCAATACGCTCACGGGATTTGGTTACAGGGTTATAAATAGTCGTTCCCTTTTCAATTTTTCCCGAATAAATTCGAGTGAAGATAAGCCTTCCTACAAATGGGTCGACCATAATCTTAAAGGCTAATGCTGTCAAGGGCTCGTTTACATCGCTATGCCTTTCAAGAACCTCTTCTGTTTTGGGGTCAAACCCCTCAATTGGAGGAAGATCTATAGGGCTCGGCAAATAATCGACCACTGCGTCGAGAAGAAGCTGAACACCCTTATTCTTGAAGGCACTACCACACATGACAGGAACGATTTTAAGAGCGATGGTGTTAGTTCGAATAGCCTTACGAATAAGGTCTTCAGGTACATCCTGACCGTTCAAATAAAGCTCCATTATAGATTCGTCAAAATCTGCCAGAGTCTCTATCATTCCATCTCTCGCAGCCTTAGCCTCATCTAACATCTCGGCAGGGACGTCACCCATAACAGGATTTGTCCCCATATCATCCCTATAGAAGACCGCTTTCATCCGTACCAAATCGATAATACCGGAAAAACGATCTTCCGCTCCTATAGGAAGCTGAAGAGGAACGGATCGTACGCCAAGGCGCTCATGGATATCTTTAACTACCTGTCCAAAATCCGCCCCAACGCGATCCATTTTATTAACAAAAGCGATACGTGGAACATGATACTTATCAGCCTGACGCCACACCGTTTCAGACTGGGGCTCAACTCCTCCCACGGCACAAAAAACAGCAACAGCACCGTCGAGGACACGCATCGAGCGCTCCACTTCAACAGTGAAGTCCACGTGGCCGGGCGTATCAATTATATTGATAAAACAATCACGCCACATACACGTTGTAGCAGCGGAGGAAATGGTAATCCCCCGTTCGCGCTCCTGCTCCATCCAGTCCATGGTGGCAGCACCCTCATGAACCTCGCCAATTTTGTAGCTACGTCCAGTGTAGAACAGGATACGCTCAGTGGTCGTCGTCTTGCCCGCATCAATATGAGCGGCAATTCCGATATTCCTAATTTTTTTCATTTCCATATTTGTTTGCACGTACTTCACCACCAAGCTAGAAAAAATTAATCAAACTCGGGACGCAGCGCATTACCAGCGATAATGAGCAAAGGCACGGTTAGCTTCCGCCATTTTATGAGTGTCTTCTCTTTTCTTAATGGAGCTACCTTCGCCCTTATAGGCATCAACGAGTTCTCTTGCGAGACGCTCGGCCATGGGCATCCCTTTTTTAGAACGAGCAAAAGAAACGATCCACCGCGTAGCTAAAACCTCGGCTCTTTCAGCAGGAACTTCCACAGGAACCTGATAGGTCGCTCCACCTACTCGACGAGCTCGTACTTCTACAAGCGGCTTCACATTATCCATGGCCTTCTGAAAGACTTCAAAAGGCTCTACATCTAGTCGTTCTCCAGCAATTTCAAGGGCTCGATAAAACGTTTTTTCGGCAACACTTCTCTTGCCGCCCCTCATCAAACTACTTACAAACTTCGCTACAGCAACACTTCCAAACATACTGTCGGCTAGTGCTTGGCGCTTCTTAACATGCCCCTTTCGCGGCATGGTGACAATCCCTCCTTACTTTCTTAGCCTAAGCTAAGTATACTACTTGGGCCTTCTGGCTCCGTACTTAGAACGTCCTCTCTTACGGTTTTCTACGCCACCACAGTCAAGCGTTCCCCGAACGATGTGATATCGCACACCAGGCAGGTCCTTCACTCGACCTCCACGAACAAGGACTACGGAGTGCTCCTGAAGATTATGCCCAATTCCCGGAATATAGGACGTCACCTCAATCCCGTTTGTGAGACGAACACGAGCAACTTTCCTCAAAGCAGAGTTCGGCTTCTTAGGCGTAACAGTATACACTCGAGTGCAAACTCCACGCCGAGCAGGATTCCCCTGCAGTGCAGGAGAGTCACTCTTCTTTGGCTTTTCCGAACGCCCACGACGAACTAGCTGATTTATTGTTGGCACAAGACTCCCTCCTTCCACCTATTTATGCTTTCCAGTTCTAGTTAATTTTCTGCTTTAGAACTGGCAATTCCAGCAACTGACGCCCCTCGGCTAATGGCACATGCACGACCTAACCGAATTTTTTCTTCCACCCACTCCACAGAAATTCCTTGATCTTCTGCGTCTTTCAAAATATCTTTTATTCTTCCTAGGTCTGCATCTTGCGCAACGAAAAGCTTTTTCAAGCGTCTGGCTTGAAGGGTTCTACGCACTTCCCGTTCGCCCACAATTCTTAAATTGGTAGCCAACTCGCTTAAAGGCATAAAAAACCCTCCTGTGCAGAAAGCACCAAGGAATAATAACAAAGAGCCCGGAGTAATGTCAAGGACTAATATCTCCGGGCTCTTATATTACTGCATATGTAACATTTTTATGAAGGTATAAACGAACACTTATCTGTTACATTATGCTTCTTTTGAGTTCTGGCTTACTTCAGACTCTCCCGTTTCCGGAGCTTGTTGTTCTGTTTTTATTTCTTTTCCTAATGGGGCTACTTCTACTTCCTTAAACCATTCTACCCCTGTTCCTGCAGGTATCAGATGTCCAATGATAACATTTTCTTTGAGTCCTTCCAGAGGATCCAAGTCCCCCTTTACTGCCGCACCTGCCAAAACCTGAGCTGTCTGCTGGAAGGAAGCGGCACTCAAGAAACTATCTGTAGCTAAGGCAGCCTTCGTAATACCGTGAACAAAAGGCTTGCACTTTGGACCTTCTCTAAGCTTACGAACAAAAGTAACATTCCATATCAATCGTTTTTCGTCAGAACGAGCAGAGATGGGGCGAACAACAAATTCCTCCGCCTCAGATTGTACTAAAAGGTCAATCATAGCCCGGTTAATTTCCTGACCACTGTCCATAACGAGCTGCCCTTTCTTATCAAAGACAGGTTCAAGAAGTACTTTCCCGTAGACAAGGTCATTAAGAAGCTCTAGCAATACTTTTTCTCGAGTAAGAATTTCCCCCTCGAGATCCACTGCAGATATTTCTGCATCTACCAGCCCTCTAATAATCCGAGCGTCTACGAGTTGAGCCACATCTGAGAGTGCATTCCCTTCATAATCAATAGCCTGACTCAAAGGACGTCCCCAGATTTTATCCATTAACCGCTCCTGTAGAGCGTCAAGTACTGAGATGCGCTCTACTGTATGCCATGTTTTTATTGACGGTACGTCATATTTAAGGCAGACATCGGCCACATCTTGAGCGAAAGCTCGATCACCCTGAGCAAGAACTTCGCCATCTACAACTATATCTGTTGCCAGATAAGCACCGTCGATAAGCTTCTCGATAGCTCCCTTATCTCGGACGCAAATAGCTACGGGGTCTCCAGTTGTAATAATTCCAAGCTGCCCTGCTGTCAAAACAGTACCTGCCAAAATTTCTTTCCCATCTTCAGACTTGAAGGGTCGAATCAACTCCAGCCCCTCCATCCGCTTACGGAAAGCAGCTTCCCCTATAACAAGAACCAGATCCTGCCCTCCCTCTTCTTCCAGGCTCATTTCAGATATTTGATATCCAGGACGAAGGAGGGTACGAATCGCTTCCTCTGTTAACGGAGCATTCGTATACTGAGCTATAGTGTCGTTTGTTCGTTGCGCAACAATATTTTTTACAACTCTTCCTGAGAAGATACGAGTGGCCTCCATAATGTTCTTCTCATTCTCTTTGCGAATAGCCCCGTTTTCTTGCTCTATATCATCAACCCATACGAGATCGCCTGCAACAAAAGAGGTATCTCCCTCTTCAACAACTCGTACTCTATTGACAGGAGCTACTTTTCTCAATATAACCTCAATATGTTTGTTATTGATAGAGACTCCTTGGGATCGATAAACACCTTGTATTTCATCAACAAGACTGCGCTGTACCGCTTCTATACCTTCCACTTCCAAGAGTTGCTGAGGATCCACGTTCCCCTCCGTTAAATGGTCGGTACGATTGACTTCCTGACCTTCTTCTACAAGCAAATGCTGAGATGAAGGTATGTTATATGTAACCTTCTCTTCCTTCCCTGGCTCATTGCTCGTGATAATGACCTTCCGTTTCCCTTCCATCTCACGAATTTCAGAGACTCTGCCGTCAACGCCAGCGAGGAAAGCGACCTTCTTGGGTCGACGAACTTCAAAGAGTTGCTCAATTCTGGGAAGACCCTGAGTAATATCTTCTCCCGTCATACGAACACCGCCAGTATGGAAGGTTCTCATGGTAAGCTGTGTTCCAGGTTCTCCTATAGATTGAGCGGCCACAACGCCTACAGCCTCTCCCACCGCAACGCCAGAACGTGTAGCCAGATCCATTCCATAACACTTCTGACACACTCCACGCTTCAACGTACACGTTAAGGGACTTCGTACCCAAACGGAAGAGATGCCGAGCTTATCTATGGTTTCAGCAGTCTGAGGCCAAATCAATTCTCCAGCTTCTACAAGAAGCTCTCCAGTCTCAGGATGATAGATATCATATAGGGCAGTTCGTCCTATGATTCTCTCAGCAAGAGAAATCATGACCTTGCCATCTTGGAGCAAAGGATGAATCTCAATACCCTTATTAGTTCCACAATCATGGTCAGTTACTATAATATCCTGAGCTACATCTACCAATCTGCGTGTGAGGTATCCAGACTTTGCCGTACGAAGAGCTGTATCAGCCAATCCCTTTCGTGCTCCGTGAGTGGAAATAAAATACTCCAACATGTTCATACCCTCACGGAAGTTAGCTGTAATAGGATAGTCAATAATTCGTCCCGACGGATCAGACATCAGTCCTCGTATGCCAGCCATCTGTCCCATCTGGCTCTTACTACCACGAGCTCCAGAATCTACCATCATGCGGATGGGGTTCTCGTGAGCCATATTGTCAAGGATACTGTCAGAGATTCTTCGAGCAGCATCTGACCAAAGTATCTCTTTACGGAAGAGGTACTCTTCTTGAGTCAGAATGCCCATCTCATATTCAGACATTAATTCCTCGTCTTCTTCAGCCGCCTCTCGAGTAATTTCCTCTTTCTCCGGCGGAATAATAATGGATTTTACTCCAAAGCTTATTCCACTCACCGTAGACCAATGGTAACCTAAAGATTTAATGCCATCGAGCATTCTAACGAGTTCCGACCTAGAAATAACATCGTAGGCCTCGTCTATAAGCTTTCCTATGGCTTTTTTACCAAATTGCTTATTCATGAAGCGGAGTTTCTCTGGAAGAATGCTATTAAAAAGTGCTCGACCAGGTGAAGTCTCTATCCACCGATCATCCTCACTTTCTACGTTCCAAGCAGGATCTTTCTTTAGCCGAATCTTCGCATTCAGATGAACTACTTTATGGTTCAATGCGACAAGAACATCTTCTATATTAGAGAAATAATCGCCCTCACCCTTCAAACCATCTCGCAGATCAGTAAGATAGTAAATACCGAGGATAATATCCTGGGTAGGCGTCACTATAGGACGACCGCTTGCTGGGGAAAGCAAGTTGTTGGCAGAAAGCATCAGAAGCCGAGCTTCTGCCTGAGCCTCAAGAGAAAGAGGCACATGGACAGCCATCTGGTCTCCATCAAAGTCTGCGTTAAAAGCTGTGCAGACAAGAGGATGGAGACGAATAGCTTTCCCTTCCATCAGCACAGGCTCAAAGGCCTGAATCCCGAGACGATGCAGTGTTGGGGCACGATTCAAGAGTACGGGATGATCCTTGATAATTTCTTCCAGAATCCCCCAAATTTCCTCTCGTCCTCGTTCAATTAATCGTTTAGCACTTTTCACATTCGGAGCTAGGTTTCGCTCGACCAATTGTCTGATTACAAAAGGCTTAAAGAGCTCGAGAGCCATCTGTTTCGGCAACCCGCACTGATATATTTTGAGCTGCGGGCCTATAACAATAACGGAACGCCCCGAATAGTCGACTCGCTTACCGAGAAGGTTCTGTCGGAACCGACCCTTTTTACCTCTTAAAAGATCCGTTAAGCTCTTCAGAGGTCTATTCCCTGCGCCAAGAACTGCCTTCCCCATTCGACCATTGTCTATAAGAGCATCCACTGACTCCTGAAGCATTCGTTTTTCATTCCGAATGATAATCTCAGGAGCTCGTAGCTCTTGTAACTTGCGAAGTCGATTATTTCTGTTAATGACTCGGCGATACAAATCATTCAAATCTGACGTAGCAAATCGACCACCATCAAGCTGGACCATAGGTCGCAAATCTGGAGGGATAACAGGCAATACCTCTAAGACCATGGATTCCACATGGGAATGGCTTCTCCTGAAATCTTCCGCTACCTGCAATCTTTTAATAAGCTTCCTCTTTTTCTGTCCTGTGCTCTCCGAAACGTCTTCTCTGAGAGTAGCGCACAGAAAATCGAGGTCTATCTTGCTCAGAAGGCTTCTCACACCTTCAGCTCCTATGCCTGCATTAAATTTTTTATCATATGCTGCGCATAAGTGCTGCTCTCTCTCCATAATAATGTCTGCAGGGTCAAAAGGAGAGGACCCCTTATCTATAACGATATAGCAAGGATCTTCTATGGTAACAGTCTCAACCTGAGCCATGAAACGACCAGGATATTTTTCGTGGAACATCTGAAACTCTGTGGACGACACAATATCTCCCTTTGCGAAGGGAAGCTTCGCTGCCGCTGTTACGACAAAAGTTTCCTGATTGTTCACTATGGCTCTCTTGGTCTCAAACTCAAGACCAAGCTTTTCAAGTCGATCCAGCTCAGACGCAGAAGCCACATCGCCAGGAGTAAATTCCAGCCCTTCTGGCACTGTCACGAATTCAAAGGCGGGCTCTACTTTGAAAAGGCTATCACCATATTCCGTCTTATACCTCGATACTTGCTGAGCAGTAAGTACATCTCCCACATTAACCGGAATATCATCGACACTTACAATTCGATATGCCTCTTCTGCCTTAATCTTGGAATCGTAATAAGAGTGAATTTTAACCTCACTCTCCGCAATGACATCCCCACGTTTGGCCAAGTCCGGACGCCGGCCCTCCATAACTATCTTATAAGCTGGTTCTCGCTTGCGAGTCGGAGCAAAGTATACGACCTTCTCTAAATCTTTCGTGCTCGTTCCAAGGAGAAGGCTCAAACGACTGGGAATTCCCCTGAGGTACCAAATATGAACGACAGGTGCAGCCAGTTCTATATGGCCCATCCTCTCGCGACGAACGCGATTATCGGTCACTTCTACTCCGCAACGATCACAGACGATCCCCTTGAACTTAGGCCCGCTTCGCTTATATTTGCCGCAAGCACACTCGTAGCTTTTGGTAGGCCCAAAGATACGCTCACAAAAGAGTCCATCTTTTTCTGGGCGAAGGGTTCGATAGTTGATTGTCTCAGGTTTTTTTACCTCGCCACTGGAAAGCTCTCTGATCCGTTCCGGGCTAGCCAGCTTAATGCGGACCCCAACTATTTCTTTCTGGCTCATCTATTCTTCAGCCCCCTCTGGGTCGTCGTTACGATCTTCGAACACGCCTTCAAAAAGCATGTTTTCGATCACCTGTTCTTCCGCGCTTTCTATTTCTTTCTGTTCCTCTTCCACTACGTTTTCTTCTTCAACAGGTTTTTCTACCGCTTTTTCTTTAACTTCAGGAACTGCTACGACACTACGACGGCTGGCCCCTTCCTCATCTTCTTCGTCCATAATCAGCTCGCCAATTGTTCCATCGCTGTACTTTATCTCCACATCAAGAACGAGGCCTTGCAACTCTTTTACAAGTACTCGGAAGCTTTCAGGGACTCCCGGCCTTGCTAGATTTTGCCCCTTAACTATTTTTTCATAGGTTTTCAAGCGACCTCTGATGTCGTCTGATTTCACAGTAAGCATTTCTTGTAAGATATGGGCTGCTCCGTACCCTTCAAGAGCCCAAACCTCCATTTCTCCGAAACGCTGCCCACCGAACTGGGCCTTCCCTCCAAGAGGCTGCTGTGTAATTAAACTGTAAGGCCCTATAGAACGGGCATGAATCTTATCATCTACGAGGTGAATCAGTTTGAGCATATACATGTACCCTACGGTAACCTTCTTCTCCATGGGTTCTCCCGTACGGCCATCGTACAAGGTAATCATTCCGTCTGACGTGAGATCAGGATATTTCTCTTTGTTCAGTTTTTCCAACTGCTCAAAAATTTCATCTTCCTGAGCGCCCTCAAAGACAGGTGTAGCTACCTGCCAGCCATTATGTACTGCAACAAACCCCATGATAGTTTCTAAAACCTGACCAAGGTTCATTCGGCTAGGAACACCTAAAGGGTTCAGCACAATATCGCAAGGAGTACCATCGGGAAGATACGGCATATCCTCTATAGGCAGGACTTTTGAAACCACGCCCTTGTTGCCGTGGCGACCAGCCATTTTGTCTCCCACGGTAATCTTTCTAAGCTGTGCAACATATATTTTGACAACTTCACTTACGCCAGGGCTTAAAGCATCTGGGTTATTTTCTCGAGTCATGCGCTTGACAGCAACAATTTTTCCTCTCGCTCCATGAGGAACTTTTAGCGATGTATCGCGTACTTCACGTGCTTTCTCTCCAAAAATAGCCCTCAACAGTTTCTCTTCTGGGGACTGGTCTGATTCACCCTTAGGCGTGACCTTACCTACTAGTATATCTCCAGCGTTGACCTCAGCTCCCACCCGCACAATGCCGTATTCGTCAAGGTTCTTCAACATGTCTTCGCCTACGTTAGGAATGTCGCGAGTGATCTCTTCAGGCCCTAATTTGGTATCCCGGGCCTCAATTTCATATTCTTCTATATGGATAGACGTATAAAAGTCTTCTTTTACCAAGCGCTCACTTAAAAGAATAGCATCCTCATAGTTGTACCCTTCCCATGGAAGGAATGCTACAAGAACATTCCGCCCTAAAGCTAGCTCTCCATTGTCTACCGATTGCCCATCAGCTATAATATCGCCCTTCTTAACCATTTCGCCTTTGTAAACAGAAGGACGCTGATGAATAATTGTGCCCTGATTCGAACGACGGAACTTCACTAGAGGGTAGATCTGAAGCCCTTTTTTCGTCCGTATCTCAACTTTATCTGCATCAACATACACGACTTCGCCGTCTACATCAGTAACGACACAAGAGCCAGAATCTTTAGCAATACGATGCTCCATTCCAGTACCTACTACTGGAGCTTCAGGCTGGATTAAAGGAACAGCCTGACGTTGCATGTTCGATCCCATCAGAGCTCTATTTGCGTCATCATGCTCCAGAAAAGGTATCAAAGCTGTTGAAACCGACACTATCTGCTTGGGAGACACGTCTAGGTAATCTACCATTTCTCTGGGGACGAGCTCTATGTCACCTCTATAGCGAGTGTGGCATTCTTTTTCAAGATAACCATCCTCGTCAATAAAAGTATTAGCTCGCCCAATATACATGTCGTCTTCTTCATCAGCAGAAAGATAGACAATCTCATTCATGACCTTCCCATCCACTACTTTTCTGCGTGGCGTCATGAGGAAGCCGTATTCATTTACACGTGCATAGGTTGCAAGTGACGTAACAAGACCGATATTAGGCCCTTCCGGAGTTTCGATAGGACATACTCGTCCATAGTGAGTATGATGAACGTCACGAGCCTCAAATCCGGCTCGTTCTCTGCTCAAACCACCCGGTCCAAGAGCTGAAAGACGACGACGATGGGTGACCTCTGCCAAGGGGTTAGTCTGATCCATAAATTGAGAAAGCTGGCCAGAACCAAAAAATTCTCGAATTGCCGCAGCAATAGGACGAACGTTGATAAGGTCTCGAGCCATGGCCGCTTCGAGATCTGGAATAGTCGTCATCCTCTCTTTAGCTATTCTTTCCATGCGAAGCAAACCGATACGAATCTGGTTCTGAAGCAATTCTCCCACTGAACGGACTCGGCGGTTGCCAAGATGGTCAATATCATCATCACTAACTTCCGGATTTCGAAGGTTGATTACCCCTTGAATAATTTTACGCAAATCTTCCAAAGTCAAAAGACGATTATCTTCAGGGATATTGAGGTCAAGCCGTCTATTCATCTTATACCGGCCCACTCTCCCCAAGTTATAACGTCTTGTATCGAAGAAAAGACTGTAGACATATTCTCTAGCATTTTCCACTCGTGCCGGCTCGTTGGGTCGAAGACGACGGAACATTTCTAACACAGCCTCATCACTATTGGACGTGCTATCTCGCTCCAACGTTGCAGCGATAGCCGGATCCACCGCCCAAACATGTATCTTGGTGCGGCCAAGATCCCAAAGTTTTTCAACATGCTCTTTGGTGAGCCGGCTATTCTTTGCCACTATCTCATTTCCATCGCCATCAAGAACAGTTTCTGCCACAAGACGACCTTTCGTTTCCTCTTCTGTCAGGTCAATCTCTTCAGCTTCGGCGCCAAACATATCGAGAATTTCCTGATTGTTTGAAACACCAAAAGCTTTCAATAAAATAGTAGCAGGAAGTTTTTTCCTGTTATCGATATTGACAGACAACACATCTCCTGGGCTGAGATTAAACTCAAGCCATGCTCCTCTATCAGGAATAATCTTCGCTGAATAGGATTCCTGCCCAGGGATCTGCTCTTCCTTATGAAAATAAACACCAGCTGAACGTGCAAGTTGATTAACCACCACTCGCTCCGTCCCATTAATGATAAAGGTGCCACGTTTCGTCATAATAGGGAAATCACCAAGGAATATTTCTTCTTCTTTAATCTCCTTGGTTTTCCTATTAACTAAGCGAATAGTAGCACGTATGGGCTGGGACCACGTGAGGTCTCTTTGACGAGCTTCTTCCTCATCTCCCGAAGGGACATCAATGAAATAATGAATAAACTCGAGAGCGAAAGCCCCGTCATAACTCTCAATAGGAAAAACTTCATTCAAAAGTTCTTCCAGTCCTTGCAACTTTCTGGAGTCCGGATCACAATCCCTCTGGTAAAACCAGTCATAAGAATTGCGTTGGACTTCTATCATGTCAGGTATCTCTACAAGATCCCTGGCACGACCGAAAGTCAACCTCTGCCGCATTCTGCCCACGGGAACAAACTCGGCCATGCGCCTAATGACCTCCCTGTAAAAGATATGGGGGAAAATATGTTAACGAAGAACAAAGATAACAAAAAGGGTGCGTTGTGTCAACGACACAACGCAGCCCCTTATTATATACGCTATAAGGCTTTTAATGCAAGTCTTTAAAAAATATGGTGCCGAGGCGGGGACTCGAACCCCGACAGGCTTGCGCCCACTAGAACCTGAATCTAGCGCGTATACCAATTTCGCCACCCCGGCTTTTATCATCACGACGGTAATTGTAGCAAGGCAAGGCTCCTTTGGCAAGCCTAATCTTTATTTCCCAAGGCCTGCGGCTCGACTCAGCCGATCTCGCAAAGCCAATCCTATGCCTGCTTCTTCTGGCCACTCAGCTATTATAATGTCGATGTTCCTTCCTTCTAACACACGAAATGCAGAGAAAAGGCCGTGGGCATAATACTCCGGAGTTTTAAAAAGGATCTTTTCTTCTACTGGATGTAACGGTTCTTTCATCCCTATATACCCGATCCTCTTCCCTGCCACTTCAGTACGAAGCCAATCGCAGTCATCCTTCCAGAGATAAAGAGGGATCAAAGGAGCATAGTGCCGATATCTCGTTCCAGGAGAACGTTTTTTCTTCTCTTCACCTGGAAGAAGTACCACTCTCCCAACTACCTCTTCTATGCGCTCTACAGGCATCCCCCCGGCACGTAGCAATACTACGACTTTATCAGTTACATCTATAACAGTAGATTCAAGTCCTACATCCGTAGCTCCACCATCCAGAATAATATCTACAGCATCTCCCAAATCGGCTAATACAGAGGAAGCTTCTGTTGGGCTGGGGCGCCCGCTTTTATTGGCACTTGGAGCAGCGATAGGCACTCCCGCAGCTTTAATAAAAGCCATAGCTACAGGATGGGAGGGCATACGAACCGCTACAGTTCCCAATCCTGCTGTAACAGAAGGAGGCACTATAGACTTAACTGGTAATACGAGCGTTAAAGGACCTGGCCAAAAAATATCCATCAAGAGTTTCGCCCTTTCATCTACATAAGCAACCTGTTCCACATCTTCCGGCGAAGCGAAGTGAAGAATTAATGGATTATCTACCGGTCTTCCTTTAGCAGCAAAAATTTTTCGAACAGCCTTATCATCAAGCCCATTAGCACCAAGGCCATAGACAGTTTCTGTAGGGAAAGCGACAAGTGCCCCATCTCGAATAGCTTCCCCAGCCTCACTTATAATGTCAGGCTCAGGATTCCAACGATCTACAGAATAGACTTTAGTTTTCATTTTCGTCACCTTCTCCATGGAAAACTTCATTAAAATGTTGTCTGAATTCTGGGAAGCTTCCGTTGAGAATAGACTCCCTCATCTGTTCCATGAGACGTATAAGGAATCTCAGATTATGCCAACTACATAAACGAGCCGCTAATATTTCTCCTGCCTTGTAAAGATGGCGTAAATATGCCTTAGTAAAGTGACGACAAACATAACAGTCGCAGTGAGGATCAATAGGAGAAAAATCTCGAGCATAGATCTGATTCTTAATGTTTATTTTCCCTGTAGAAACAAATACAGTTCCTGTACGGCCATTACGGGTTGGCAAGACACAGTCAAACATGTCCACTCCTCTGGCTACTCCTTCTACTAGATTGGAAGGATGGCCCACTCCCATGAGATAACGAGGTTTATTAACGGGCATTTCTGTCTTCAGTACATCAAGCATTTGATACATGACGTGATGGGGTTCTCCCACTGAAAGCCCTCCTATGCCATATCCCGGGAAATCCAATGCTGTAATCTCTCGCACAGATTGACGGCGTAAATCTTCATAAACTGATCCCTGGACAATGCCAAAAAGAGCTTGATCTACCCTATGATGGGCTTCTTTAGAACGATAAGCCCATCGAGTCGTGCGAGCTAAAGCAGCTTCTGCTTCCTCACGAGTACAAGGATAGTGAAGGCACTGATCGAAACACATGGCTATATCGCTTCCCAGCTTCTGTTGCACACCCATAGACCATTCGGGATTCATGACATGGCGACTTCCGTCGAGATGGGATTGGCAAATAACGCCTTCATCTGTCACTTTATTCAGGGTGGCAAGGGAAAAAACCTGGAATCCGCCACTATCAGTTAAGATAGGGTGATGCCAATCCATAAAACGATGGAGCCCACCTGCTTCCTCCACAATATCTGCCCCAGGGCGAAGATAGAGATGGTACGTATTAGATAAAATAATTTGCGCTTTTATGGCTTCTAATTCAAAGGGAGCCATAGCTTTTACAGTTGCCTGAGTCCCTACAGGCATAAAAACAGGGGTACGAATAACCCCATGGGGGGTTTCAAATTCTCCTGCCCTCGCTCCTGTTTCCGGGCATTGTGCGAGTACTCGAAATGTAAACATTTATTGATCCTCCCATTGAAAGAGAGAATAGGCATTGCGCCAGACTACCCTTTTCAGTTCTTCCACACTTATTCCCCTAACCTCGGCCACTACATCGTATACCTCAGTAACGAAAGATGGCTCATTCCTTTTTCCCCGATGATGCTGGGGGGCAAGCCAGGGGGCATCTGTTTCGCACAACAGTCTATCTAGAGGCATGGATGCTGCAACTTCTCTTAAAATATGATTTCTTTTATACGTTACAGGGCCTGCAAAAGAAAGATAAAACCCCATATCCAATGCTCGTTTTCCATCCTCCATATTTCCAGAAAAACAGTGTATAACACCTTTGAAAAAGGAGTTCCCACTTCGATCCAGAGTGGCGAAGAGATCTTGAAAGGCATCTCTTACATGAAGGATAAGAGGTTTGTCCACTTCCTTGGCCCACTGAATGTGCCATAAAAGCACCTGTTGCTGAATATTTCGTGGAGAGTAATCGTAGAAATAATCCAGACCGCTTTCCCCAATAGCTAATACTCGCGGGTGACAAGCAAGACTTTTCAACTCTTCCGGTATGCCCCATGAGATAGTACTTGCATCATGGGGATGGACACCAATAGCAGCAAAAAGGCCCTGTGCGCTGTATTTTTCTGCTAGATGTACAGCCTCTTTGCTAGAGGGAATGTCGCCACCTACCACAAGCATGCGTCGAAGGCCTGATTCCACCGCTCTATCGACTACGAGAGAGAGATCCTCTTTATAATCCTCTGAATTTAAATGACAATGAGTATCAACAAAATATGACACATCTACCACACCT
This sequence comes from Aminobacterium sp. UBA4908, assembly GCF_002398115.1. Taxonomy (NCBI): domain Bacteria; kingdom Thermotogati; phylum Synergistota; class Synergistia; order Synergistales; family Aminobacteriaceae; genus Aminobacterium; species Aminobacterium sp. UBA4908. The sequence goes on along the minus strand of NZ_DHCG01000007.1, from coordinate 228,786 downwards.
TATTCAAAAAATATCGGGTCTCTTCCAGGAGAAGAAACCCGATACAAACATTTATCTCCCGTTTAGCTAACTCGACATCCCAAGGGAATATTTTTGTCAGGGGTCAACAAAGCCAACGTAGATTTATCGGCGGGGCCTGAAGCCAAAAGCATTCCTCTGCTCTCGACACCGCAAAGTTTAACGGGCTTAAGGTTCACCACTACAACGATCCTCTTCCCAAGGAGCTCTTCCTTTGTAAAATGTTCCTTTATTCCGGAAACGATAGTACGCTTTTCATAGCCGAGATCGACTAAAAGTTTATATAGCTTTCTCGCTTTAGGAATATCCTCAACTTCTACTATTTGCCCTACTCTCAGTTCTACTTTTGCAAAATCATCAATTAAAATTTGTTCTTCATGGTTATCTGGGTCGGGCATGGAGTTTTTTTTCTCCTCCCGCTCTGCCTTTTCTTTCTTCCACTTCTCCAAGTCAATACGCGGGAAGAGAACGTCCCCTTTCGCTGTTTTAGTCCCTGCCGGGAATTCTCCAAAAACGTAACCACAAATGCTGTGATCTTCTGGCTTTCCAGAAAGCCCCATTTGCTGCCATAGTCTTTGAGCAGCATAAGGCATAACAGGAGTGATAAGTAAGCCCGTAGCTCGCAAAATCTCTGCGAGAACGAACAACACTGTGTCTAATCTCTCCTCAGGTCCCTCTTTGCCGAGCTTCCAAGGCATAGTCTCATCAATATATTTGTTCCCTTGTCGAATGAGGCCCCAGATGCTTTTTAGAGCTTCATCATAGGCAAAATTAGACATATGTTCCTCTACTTGAGCAAAGGTAGATACGATACACTCCTTTATATCTTCATCCATGGCATTAAAAGACGTATAGGAAGGAATGACGCCATTTCTAAAGTTTTTGACCATTTGAAGAGTTCGATTGAGTAAATTCCCAAGGTCATTGGCCAAATCTGAATTAATACGCTGTACCATAGCCTGCTCGGAGAAATCACCGTCAAGACCAAACGTTACTTCCCTAAGAAGGAAATAGCGGAAGGGGTCCACGCCATAACACTTCACCATTTCAAAGGGATCCACAACATTCCCTTTCGACTTCGACATTTTTTCGCCTTCAACAGTCCACCATCCATGAGCAAAAACAGAGACAGGAGGATTCAACCCCAACGCAATGAGCATAATGGGCCAAATAACACAATGAAATCGAATAATGTCTTTTCCAACAAGGTGATGGACATGGGGCCAATATTTCTCCAGTTTTTGAGGATCAGACATATAACCACATGCCGTTAGATAGTTAATCAACGCATCAAACCATACATAAACTACATGTTTTTCATCGCCTGGGAGAGGGATGCCCCACTTGATAGTAGTGCGAGAAACAGATTGGTCCCGGAGGCCACTTTTGATAAAACTGACTATCTCGTTATACCGGCTTTTAGGCATAATAGCTTTTAGATTTTTCTCATAGTAATCTAAAAGCTGATCAGCATATTTTGATGCCCTGAAAAAGTAGCTTTCCTCCTCCATTTTCTGAAGAGGACGCCCACAGTCTGGACATGTCTTATCTTCTCCCATGCTGCTTTCTGGAACATATGTTTCGCAAGGAATACAATACCATCCTTCATATGTCCCCTTATAAATATCCCCTTGTTCCATAAGTTTTTTAAATATGGCCTGAACCACAACTTCATGGCGTTTCTCTGTCGTTCGGATAAAGTCATCGTTTGAAATATTCAGCACTTCCCAAAGCTTGCGGAAGTTTTCCATGGTTTTATCTGCCAGTTCTTTCGCCGTCAGCCCCTTCTTTTCAGCGCTTTGCTGGATTTTCTGACCATGCTCGTCAGTTCCCGTACAGAAGAAAACATCATAGCCCGTCATTCGTCGATATCGAGCCATAACATCAGCAGCTATAGTTGTATAGGCGTGTCCTATATGGGGGATATCGTTAACATAATAAATGGGAGTCGTGATATAAAAGCTTTTCTCAGACATAATTTCTCCTCCTTCTTTCAATTTAGTCCTGTCCCCTATGAATCAGCCAATCTTTGACTGTATTTTTCGATACTGAGTAATGTTGAATTATAAATTCTACAACTTCTTTCGATGTAATGCCATCGCGCAACATGTCAAGGGCCTTTCCCTGCCATATACTTTCATCAAGTGGCGCGGATAGAGCCCTATCTACTATAAGGACAAGTTCTCCACGAACCCCCTCTTCCTCTATACCTTTTAGAAGGAGAGAGAGAGAGGATCTCCGGGCTTCTTGATATATTTTGCTGATTTCCCGAACTAAAGCTGCTGGGCGATCTCCAAAAAATTTTAATATATCTCGCAAATGTTTCTGAGCTTTATGAGGGGAAAGATAGATAATAATAGGGAAAGGATGATCTTTCAAAAGAGCCAGCTCTTTCTGCCTTTCTCCTGCTTTATCTGGTAAAAAACCATAAAAAGTAAAAGGATGAGGCCCTAATCCTGATTGAATAAGGGCTGGAACAAACGCTGTCGGACCTGGCAAAACATCCACCAGTATATTTTCGGACAATGCTGCACGAATCAGAATGGCTCCGGGATCCGAAATGCCAGGCGTGCCTGCATCGGAAACAAGGGCGACTTGTTGCCCTTTACGAAGTCGTTCTAACAGTTGTTCTCCCCTTTTATATTCATTATGGGCATAATAAGAAATCGTAGGGACTCGTATGTGATAATGTTGAAGGAGTATGGCTGTTTTCCGAGTATCCTCACAAGCAATAATATCCGCTTCTCGAAGTACTCGAATGGCCCGGATTGTTATATCTCCTAGGTTTCCTATGGGAGTAGGAACTACAAAAAGAGGCATTATGCCCTCCCTTCCGGCAAACGGTACGCCGCTAATAAATCTGGAGTGAAATGCCCCTGTTCATCATATATGAAAAGGGGCGGTTCTATAGTCACACCAGTCCCGGCAGACCGCACCGCATCCACCAGAATCATAGATGCTTTTTTATCTGGACGGGGATGAACCAGACGAATTCGCTTCGGAAGTATATTATTCTGGGTAAGACTCCACAATAGCTCTGCTGCCCGTTGAGCTCGAAATATCATATAGAGATGACCTCGATTCTTTAAGAGAAACCGAGACGCCCGCACTACATCGAGTAACGAACAATAAAGTCCCTGCCGAGCAGTCGCATCACTGAATGATTTTGTCCATCGGCTCCGCGCTGGTTCGTCGTAAGGGGGGTTAGTGACCACCACGTCAAAAGACTGAGGCACATACATCTTTTTTACTTCCCGAAGATCTCCAAGAGAAAAATGCACACGCTCCTCCAATTCGTTTTCAAGAGCGTTGCGTTTGGCTAAATCAACAAGTTCTTTCTGTATCTCAAGTCCCTCTATACGTACGCTTTGAGGAAGACGAAGGGCCAAAAGCAATGATATGACACCCGTAGCACTCCCTAGTTCAATGAGGTTATCTCTTCTTCTCGCCTGAACAAAAGAGGCTAATAGAATAGTATCCACCGTTACCCGAGGACCATCTACCGGCTGCCACGCTTTTAAGGCCCCATAAAGGACATTATCACAGGTTGCTTTTATTCCTTCCATTCGTCCAGACTCACTCCTATAACTTTTGAAAGGCCAGGTTCCGACATAGTAACACCATAAAGGACATCAGCTCGTTCCATAGTGCTCCTCCGGTGGGTCATAGCCAATATCTGTATATACGCTGCATAATCTGTAACAAGATCTACAAATCGAAGCAAATTATATTCATCCAAAGCGGCATCTACTTCATCCAAAATTGCGAGAGGGACAGCAGCCACTTCCATAGTAGCAAAAAGGAGGGCTATCGCCGATAAAGATTGTTCCCCCCCAGAAAGCTGCGTTAGGTTCTGTAGTTTTTTCCCAGGTGGTCTAGCATAAATATCAACCCCGGCTTCCCATAGGGAGAGGCCCTCTTCCATTTGAAGATGAGCTTCGCCTCCACCAAAGAGTCGTTGGAAAAGAGCATTGAATCGCTTATCGGTATTGACAAGAGCCTCTCCAAACACTTGTCCCACACGCCTGTCTGTATCTTGGATCATTTCCTGCAATTCCTTTATTCCAGCGCGTACATCCTTCATTTGTTCAGAAAGAAAGGCAAGCCGCGCATTGAGAGATTCATGTTCAGAAAGGACGCCGAGATCATACTCTCCCAATTCCCGTAGTTTCTTCTCTAGTCGTTTAACACCCGCTAATCCTTCGTCTCTCAAATCGTCAGGAAGAGAAAGAGGCCCTGGATAGGGGTAGTTTTCTTCCCACAAAGAGGTAATCTGAGTGAGTTCTCCCTCTACGTTGTCAAGCTGCCGACGGCAATCACGTAGCTGTTCTTCACAATTTTGGCGAAACTGTACGGCATCTGCGTGACGCTGTACCAAAAAAGTTATCTTGTTATTTATAACAACCAGGTCGTCTTGCACTCTCTTCTCTTCTTTTAGCGCATTCCCCCGACGAGACCACACATGGTACGACTCTTTTCCAAGAGATTGAAGTCTGTCGAGATTTACCAAAAGATCCCCTGATACCTTCTCCCGTTCCTGTGTCAAATCGAGGAGCGTTCGCTCCATGCGCCGCACCTCCGAATCCATCCGTTCTACAAGGACGTGATGGGCTCGAACTTTTTCCCTCGTTATAGCGGCTTCGGCCTGGGCTGAGGAAAGCTTATGCTCCAGATCTGCTTCATCTGGCAAATCACCAAAATCCAGGATCGTTTTTTCCAGTTCCTCAGAGTGAAGGATTATTTGCTCCGTCAACGTTACATCCTGTTCTGCCTCTTTTTTAAATGCGTCTTCTTCCCTCTTCAAACGTTGCGCTTCTTTGAAGAGGCTGTCTTTCCGGGCTATAAGTATTGACAATTCCTTCTCTATTTCTTGCTCCTGCTCGCAAAGTCCTGTTTTATGAAAAGCAACTTCTTGTTCCCGTTTTTCCGCTTCCCGTAATTCAGAAGAAAAATTTTTAAGAGCAAGACGTTCCTTTTCGAGATGATTGTTCAGTTCATCTATAAGAAGGCGCCGTTCAATAGCACCTCCAGAACGACGGAATTTACCACCGCTCACACTTCCTGCAACAGTAAAGACATCTCCATCAAGAGTCACTATGGGGAAAGAAGCGCCTATACGGGCTAATTGGACACCCACATCATATGATTCTATTATAAGAAGATCTCCAAGGAGGTGCCGCACTGCCGGGTCCCATGGTTCTTTTATAGAGAGCAAGTCTACGGCCCATCCTACAATTCCTTTATCAGAGAGATGAAAATTACGGTCAGGTGTGCGGGGATAACATCGTTCTAGCGGCAAAAAGGTCACACGGCCTGCTTTTCGTTCCTTTACAAGTTCTATGCCTTCGCGAGCCTCCTCCAGAGTTGAAACCAACAACCAGAACTGTCGGCCACCAAGATACGCTTCCAGAGGCGACGCCAATTCACTGGAACACGTAAAAGCATCAGCCACAAGAGTAGCCTTTATATTTAATTTTCCTAGTTTCCCCGCCGCTAATACAACACGAACTGGCTCGGGATAAAGTCGTTGTTCCGTATTTTCATAAAGAGTTTCCAGCTGATTTTCCAGTTGGGTTACATTCTTTTTTGCAAAAGTTACAGAAGAGGCTAACTGCTGGCAAGAGGCGTATGCCTCTGCATGGAGAGCGGAGGTTCCTTCTCTCTGGGCCTGGAGATCCAAAAGCTCGTGTTGCTTATGTTCCGAGTCTTTCATAAGCTCTTGCAACTTTTTTTCTGCCTCATCACGCTCTCGAAGACTCCCTTCCAAGGCAGCTTTTCTAGCCTTAAGACGTGCGTCTATACGATTTTTCTCCATTTCCAAACGAGCCACTTCTTCTCTGCATTTCTGACGTCGTTTTCTTTCCTCATGGAGAGATGTACGCAGTTGGAAAAATTCTTCAGAAATAGATGAAATAACCCCTTCTTTTTCTTTTAGCTCATTACAAAACGAGACATACGCTTTTTTCGTAACTGCAGTTTCGCCTCGTACCTCTTTGAGATTCCCCTCTAATATTTTAGTATCTTCAGCCAGAGAGCATAGTTTTTCGCGAGCTCCCTTAACAGAAAGTCCCACAGCAAAACATTGCCGATGAAGAGAGTCTCTCTGAGAATCCAACGCAATGAGAGTTTCGCCAAGAGATCGGCTATTTTGTTTCAATCCCGCTATTTTCGATTGGTAAAAACGGAGACCATATTCCCATAGAGTTTCCCACTCTATGGCTTGAGCTTTCCGACTATCTACGCTGCTTACATGATGTTGTAAAGATACAATCTCTTTCTCAAGAAAAGTTCTCCGCGAAAAATAATAATCCCGTCGCCGCCCTTCAAGCTCATGGAGAATCCCCCTGGCTTCTTCAGCTATAGATACTAAAGGTAAAATTTCATCTCGACGCATTGTAAGTTCCAAAACAAGAGTTTGGAGCCTCGCTAGCTCATCTGTAGCCGATTTAAGTTTCTGACTGGCGTCCTCTCTTTTTTTTCTATATCGATCAATACCAAAGAGCGCTTCAAGAACTGTACGACGCTGAAGGGGCCTCTGCCGAATGGCTTCAGCTACTTCTCCCTGACCAATAAAGGCAAATTGCTCACCTTCAAGATGCCATTCACGTTTAATCTCATCAAGGTCCTGAAGACGAATACGCACCCCATCAACAGAAAGAGTCGTTCCACTTTCTGGGGAGAACTCTCTTCTAACAGTACAAATCTGAGGATCTTCTCGCAAAGAGAGAAGAACCTCAGTTTCCCCAGCTGAAGGAACACTGGCACTTCCCTGGAAAAGGAGGTCACTCTGTTTGGTAATTCTCAGACGGTTAGGGCTCCCTTCTCCTAAGACCCAGCGCAACCCATCGAGAATATTACTCTTGCCACTGCCATTAGGGCCTACAATAGCAGTGAATCCTGGAGAAAAAAGAAGTTCATGCTCTCCTCCAAAACTTTTAAATCCTTTAAGACGAAGCCGTTCGATAAACACGAATTTTTGCCTCCCACTGCTCCATCTGTTCTACTTTACGCTCCACAAGATCCAACGTTCCTTGAACATCTAACCTGTATTTACTCCAGGCAAACTCCGGAGCTCCGGCAATGAAGATCTTTCGCCCAAACTCTTCCTCCCAAAGAAAAAGATATGTTTCTGCTATATATTGGGCAATAGCTGGATGAGCCTCAAGAAGCATGGCTTCTGATTTATTGGAAAGCGCAACTTTCCGTAAAAAGCGCTTGATATGCATAGCGACGCTATCTTCTTTAAGAACCCAACCATATCCACCACAAAAGGGACAACCTCGGGTCATCACTGAACGGACATCGGGACGAGCCCGTTTCCTGGTAATCTCTACGAGGCCAAGCTGGGAAACTCCAAATATTCTGGCTCGGTATCGATCGCTCTGAAAGACTTCTTCGAGACGCTTAAGAAGCTTTTGTCTATCCTCTTCATATTCCATATCTATAAAGTCGATCACAACAATGCCACCGATAGCTCGGAGCCGAAGCTGGCGAGCTATTTCATCTGCCGCCTCCAGGTTGGTATCAAGGACTGTGTGACGAAGATCCGTATCTCCTACGAATTTCCCTGTATTCACATCTATAACTGTAAGCGCTTCAGTATGGTCTATGATGAGATACGCTCCGGATTTTAACCACACTTTCCTATCGAGGGCCGTCTCTAGGTCTCTCTCTATGCCATAGAAATCAAAAATAGGGGTATTCCCCTGATATAGCTCTACCTCAGGAGCCCTGTCTTCCAAAAGCCTCACAAGGAAATCATTTACTTTTTCATACTCTTCTTCGCTATCAATAATAATCTCACTTACATCTCCAGTAAGCTCGTCGCGAAGAACCCGTCCCACCAGACCTATATCCCGATAAATAAGGCATGGTGCCGACTGTACCTGAGCGTTATGCTTTATTTCCTCCCAAAGATCCTGAAGGTTATGAAGTTCATGCATTAATACCTCTTCATCAACACCTTCTGCCGCCGTACGAATAATAACTCCATATCCATTGCCCTCATCTCTCAGCTTCTTGGCGAGGGCGCGAAGACGTTTTCGCTCCTCTTCGTCTGTAATACGTTTTGAAACCCCCGTCTCCTGCCCCTCAGGAACAAATACGAGGTATCGTCCGGGGAGAGAGATCCTTGCTGTAACTCGAGCTCCTTTATTTTTACGAGCGGCCTTAACAACTTGAACCACTACTTCAATATTCGGTTTAAGGTCGAGTCCCTTGGCATCATTTAAGTAAAGAAAGGCATTTCTACCATCGCCTAGATTTACAAAAGCCGCATGTATTCCAGGCAATACACTATCCACTCTAGCCTTATATACCTCTCCAGTTTTTTGTCGCTCCCACATTCGCTCAATAAAGATATCCACAAGGCGGCCATTTTCAATAATAGCCACTCTCATCTCTTCCGGGTCGACGATGTTGGCCACGATCTTTCTATCAGTCATTGAACTACCCCCTCACCTCTTATAAATTGAGCTGGTAAACGAGGAGGATTCTTTTGAAAAACAAGGGGTTCAAGGTTCCCTTCGTTCCATTTTCCCACAGTGGTCCGTACAAGTTTAACGTCAGCCCACCCTTGTATAAGGCCTACTCGCTCTAACTCCTTTATTAAAGCGCCCGGGCCTAAGCTATAGGGATCAGAAAAAACGCACTCAACAAAAGGGGAACAGAGCGTCCAGTTGAGTAGTTTCTCTGGCAAAAAAGCTTGATCCTCCAGCTGGCGTACTAATTTCGGCAATGAGTTTTCGGAACGAAAACCTATAAGATATCCTGAAGCATTGCAGCTTTTACTAATGGAAGGTCCTTCGTAAATAGCACCACCTGTAATAGTGAAAGCAGATGGAAGAGTTTTATTCCAGCTTTCTAAAAAGTCATCATTCCAATTCCTCACCCAAATGTCAGCAGGTTCCGAAAGAGCTATGATCCCCACCGGAAGCTCTGGACCTAAGCTCACTCTTGGTCTGGGAGAAAATCCTTCTGTAAGGACAAAATCCAAACCTGCCCTTCTTCCTGCTCGATAAAGCGTTTGAGGCATAGAGATATGAGAGATAAAACACCCTCGTCCCCGTTTTGAGTAAGTGATTCTCACCCGGAACATTAGTGAACGCCTCCCTGCGACCATTGACAGCCATAAGACTGCCAACCGCACCCATGACAATGAGACCAGCGACAATCAGGCGTTAAAAGACCTTGTATGGCCTTTTCTCGTTCCCTCCAAAGGAAATCGCGGGATACCCCTGTATCTATATGGTCCCAAGGGAAACCTTCTTTCTCTTCGCGAGATCGCAAATTAAAGGAGCTAGGATCTATTCCTCTCTCCTCAAAAGCCTCGAACCAACGCTGGAGAGAAAAGGTCTCACTCCATCCGTCAAAACGAGCCCCTTTCTCCCATGCTAAAGCAATAACTGAGGCTAAACGCCGATCTCCACGGGCAAAAACACCTTCTAAGAAGCTTTGTTCCGGCTCATGATATTTAAGAGAGATTCTTCGGTTATAGATCTTACTTTTCAAATATTGTCCTTTCTGCCGTAGTTCTTCTATAGAATTTTGAGGTTCCCACTGGAATGGGGTATGGGCTTTCGGGACAAAACCTGCTACAGACACTGCTATATTTGTTCTTCTCTTCCATGATTTCCCGATGGAAAGTGCGTGAAGGGCAATATCCACGATACCATCGAGATCTTGTTCCGTTTCGGTAGGTAACCCCATCATAAAATAGAGCTTCACGCGATCCCATCCATGGCTAAAGGCAGCGTTAAGGGCGTATTCTATATCCTCCTCAGACACTCCTTTATTGATAACATTTCGAAGTCTCTGCGTTCCTGCTTCAGGAGCAAAAGTCAGTCCTCCACGGCGCATGACCTCAAGAGAAGCCGCTAAATCTACAGAAAATCTATCCATTCTGAGACTTGGCAAGCTGACTTTGATCCCTTTACCATTGACTATTGGCTCGATCTTCTGAAGAAGCTCTGTTAAGCCAGAAAAATCACAGGAAGCAAGGGAAATAAGCCCCACCTCTTCCCAACCAGAGGTGTTTGTCAAGTTAGAAACCAAATTCACAATTTCTCCTACCGTCCGTTCCCTCACGGGACGATAAATAATCCCAGCCTGGCAAAAACGGCACCCACGAGAACACCCACGAAAAATTTCGATGGGAACTCGATCATGAACCACATCAGCTGTAGGGACAATAAGTTCCTCTGGATAAAAAGAGCCTCGAAAATCTTCCACTATTTGGCGTTTGATCGGGAGAGACAACGCTGAAGAAAAATGGACAGCATCTCCATCCTGATGGGCATTTACAAGGGACGGAACATAAATTCCTTTTATATGAGCCAACGTCTCAAGACGTTGAGATCGTTTCATCCCCTTCGTTTCAGACAGAACGGTCACCATTTTAGGAAGTAAGGTTTCCCCCGCTCCAAGACAAAAAGCGTCTATGAAAGGAGCGATGGGTTCTGGTGTTAAAGCCCCCGGCCCTCCAGCAAAAATTATTGGGTCTTGTTCTTTTCTTTCCTCTGAGTAGAAAGGAACGCCGCCTAAGTTCAACATGGTTAAAATATTCGTAAAACTCAACTCATATTGAAGAGTAAAACCCACAGCATCAAAAGCAGAAAGAGGTCTATCCGTCTCGATAGACCCCAAGGGGATTTTATGGCTACGCAACAAGTGCTCCATATCCACCCATGGACAATAGGCCCGTTCTACGTCGGCAAGAGGCTGTTTTTTTAGAAGACTATAAAGAATTTGGAATCCTACATAACTCATTCCTATTTCATAAACATCAGGGAATGCAAGGCAAAATCGCACAATATCGCCCTTTTCCCCCTTCTTGGGAGCCACAGGCCCCCACTCGCACCCCGCATATCGAGAGGGGCGTGAAGTCTGGGCCAATAAAGGCCACAGCTCATCATCAAATTCCGGGAATTTCATAAAATTCCTCCCCGCAGAAATCTATTCATAATCTTTAATTGTTGAAAGATATACACTTACAACAAGAGCTACGGCCACTGTCACTGCAAGAAGAGAGCTGCCTCCATAACTTAAAAAAGGGAGGGGAAGCCCCGTTACGGGAAGAAGGCCCATGCTCATCCCTATACTTTCAACAACTTGAAACCATATCCATGCAGAAAGAGCTGCAACGAGAACCTTTCCACGTATATCTTTACATCGAAGTCCTGCATCGATTATCTTCCAAAAGACAAGACAAAAGAGCGTTATGACCAAAAGAGCTCCTATAAATCCAAACTCTTCTGCATAAACGCTAAATATAAAATCCGTATGAGGTTCAGGTAAAAAACGCAATTTGCTCTGGAGACCTTGAAGAAAACCCTTCCCCAGCAGCCCCCCAGATCCAACGGCAATACGTGATTGAATAACGTTATAGCCTGCTCCTAAAGGATCTAAAGCCGGATTTATAAAAACAAGAAGCCTTTTCTTTTGATACTCCTTTAAAAAAAACCATCCTACAGGGAGCAACATCATTCCTAACCCTGAAAGGGTTAAAGTATAACGTTTAGGCGCTCCAGCCACAATAAGAGAAACGAAAACCATGAGACCATATACTATGGTACTCCCTAAATCTGGCTGCACGAATATCAATAGACCTGAAATAGCAGCAATCCCCAATCCACCTATATATCGAGAAGCGGAAGTTGGGGGGTAGCGACAAAGGTGCTTTGAAAGGACAAGAGCCAAAGCTATTTTACCGACTTCAGCAGGTTGTAGGCGCAATGGGCCTACACTCAACCAGCTCTGTGCACCTTTCACCGTAAGCCCCATAAGAAGCACTATCAACAACAAGACTATTGATAACCAATAAAGAGGGTATGCCCAACGAAGTAAACGTCGATACCCTATTTTGACTACTACAAAGAAAACACCAGAAGAAATAAGACCCCAAACAATCTGTCGAAGAGCAAAGCCCCCAGACCTACGACTTACGCTCATTTCAGCACTGTATATTGAAAGAACGCCAAGAACAAAAAGCATAACTACCGAAACCAAAAGCAGTGTATCCGCATGTTCCCAAAACTCTTTAAAAGTTAATTTTTTGTCGTCCATACCCTTTTGTTTATGCTCTTCTCTTAATACGCACAACTGGTATATTTGCTACAAAAGCTACAGAGTGATCCGCTTTATCGAGATCCATTTCGATGTTCTCCGCATCAATTTCCATATATTTGGAAAGGACATCGATCATATCTTTCCGCAGCTCCTCCATTAACATTGGGGAAATATCGGTTCGATCATGAATCAAAACAATTTGAAGCCGCTCTTTTGCAGCTTTCTTTGAGCCTTGCCGGCCAAACAGCTTTTGCAGTATTCCCATCATATCGTCCTCTCTTCCCGGCTACCTAGAAGCCCAACAACTTTTTGAGGCCGGAGAAAAATCCTAATCCTTCCTGGCTCTCTAGCTTCATGAAAGGGACATCATTACCAAGTAGCCTGCTGGCAATATTTCGAAAAGCCTGCGCTGCAGGAGATGAATCTCCATATGTGAGAGGTTCCCCTCTATTTGCAGACTTCACCACACTATCGTCATCAGGAACGATGCCTATCAATTCCACAGCAAGTACATCAAGGACATCTTGTACGTCAAGCATTTCCCCTTCTCGAACCATATTCGCCTTTACGCGGTTTATAACAAGTCGAATAGGATTTTTCCCCATAGATTCAAGGAGGCCGATAATACGATCTGCATCACGAACAGAAGGGACCTCTGGAGTGGTCACTACCAACGCTTCTGTAGCCCCAGCCGCTGCATTTTTAAAGCCACCTTCTATTCCTGCAGGACTATCAAGGAGAATAAAATCAAAATCTTCTTTTTTTAACATGTTACAAAGTTCTATCATTTGCTCAGGATTGACGGCATCTTTGGTACGAGTCTGAGCAGCAGGAAGAAGGAAGAGATTATCAACTCTCTTATCCCGAATAAGAGCTTGAGGGAGACGACAAGTTCCTTCTATCACATCAATAAAATTATAAACAACTCTATTTTCCAAGCCCATGACAACATCGAGATTCCTGAGCCCGATATCAGCGTCGACTGCTACTACTTTATAGCCCTCCTTCGCCAGCGCAAAAGAGACATTAGCCGTAGTTGTTGTTTTGCCAACACCGCCTTTCCCTGACGTTACAACAATAACACGAGGCTCCACGGGGATCCCTCCATTCCGAAAGTGAGTTATATCTTTAATTCCCGCACAAATAACGAGTCTTTTTCTAATGAAACTAGTACTGAGCGTCCCCACCATTCCATTGAACTATCCAGATAACTCCCAACTTTATGACCGAGACGCACCTGCTTCGCCTGAAAATCTCCTACAATTATACTTTGCCCTTCATCGCCATCGCTACCTGCATGAGCAAGGCCTTTTAATCGTCCCCATATACAAATATTTCCAGATGCAATAACTTCTGCACCATCATTGACATGCCCTATGATAATTACATCTCCGCCATGCTCTATTCTCTGACCGGATCGAAGAGAACGCACCAAGAAAAGAGTATCACAATTTTTCCCTTTTCGTGGAAAGAAATCTTTTGTCGGCTCTCCTATAGATATTCCTACGGAACGCAAAAGATTCTGGCTCTCAACGTCATATGTAATCCACGATGAGACCACTACTTTTCGCGCCCAAATAAAGTCCGTAACGATTTTCCCGACAAGACTCTGACTAAGCTTGCGCCCCTGGAAATCAAGAATAACCTGTAACCCCAGTAAGGCGCCGGCTTCTTTAGAGATTCTTTCCAGCTCTAACATAATCTCTTCTTCAGCTAGTTCCTCTGGAATAAAAAGACGCAGACCTCCTCCTGTCCCTTTAAGTTGTATCGGCGTATGAAAAGTCTCCATGGCCCCCTCCTCCTTTATTGTCGAGGTATGCTCTGAGACTGGCGTTCTACAAGATAAGCCAAAAGTTCCCCCGATATGGGGGCTGCTACAGAACTACCATGTTCTCCTGCTTCTACAACAACAGCCACCACATACTGAGGTTTATCCGCAGGAGCATACCCTACAAAAAGGGCATGATCTGCCCCATGGGCATTTTGAGCTGTTCCAGTTTTACCTGCTACTGACACACTAAAAGTACCAGCCCGCCAACCAGTTCCACGCTTCACAACATCTTGTAATCCATCGTTGACCAGCTTCAAATAGCTACTCGAAATCTGTAAATCTTTAGGAACTACAGCGCTTTTTTCATTTAAATATGGGGTTACGAGCTTCCCTCTATTAGCAAAAACAGCGTACATTCTAGCAAGCTGGATGGGGGTCATAAGCAAATATCCTTGTCCAATAGAATAATTTACAGTATCTCCCTTGTACCACGACTCTTTCACGACCGCTTCTTTCCACTCACGTCCAGCTCTGTTTCCAGAAAGCTCGCCAGGAATGTCTATTCCGGTAAGTTCCCCCACTCCAAGCTTTTGCCCCCACTTGGTAAGGTTGTCAATCCCAACTTTTATGCCTACCTGATAAAAAAATATATCGCAAGAATTTTTCAATGCTTCCTTCATATTCAAAGTTCCATGTCCTGTTCGTTTCCAACATCGGAACGTGCGACGCCCCAACTGAAAAGCTCCTCCACAGAAGTAAGCAGTTTTAGCGGTTATCTCTCCTTCAGAAAGAGCTGCCAGCGCAACTAATGATTTAAAAGTAGACGCAGGCGGATAAACCCCTGCAATAGATCTATCCATCATCGGTCGTTCTGGGTCGTTGAGAAGAGATTTCCATTCTCGAGCCGAAACTCCCCAAGCCAATGGATTGTTATCGTATGAGGGGGCAGTGTAAAGAACGAGCACTGCTCCAGTATGAACATCAAGAGCAACTACCGCACCTCGTAATCCTTTCATAAGGTCAGAAGCCAACCGTTGTGCACCAAGGTCTAAGGTCAGATAGAGGTTTTCCCCCTTTTGTGGAGGCCTGAAATCTATCTCCTGAATCCGCCTTCCTCGAGCATCTACCTCTATCGCTTCCACTCCAGGAGAACCACGAAGTATATTTTCATATGTATATTCTATGCCAGACTTACCAACCAAATCTCCACCAACATAATCTCCTTCTCGTTTTACACGGAGTTCTTCTTCACTTATTTCACTTACATACCCTGTCACATTTGCTGTGAGAGCTCCGGAAGGATAGGTCCTACGCCATACTGGAACTGGAAAAAGTTGAGAAGGGAATTCCGGATCCGCCAAAAGTTCAGCCATTTGAGTTAAGGTAAGATTTGAAACAATGCGTACAACTCTATAAGGAGCCCAATATTGTCGCTTCACAGCAGCAGTAATTTCTTCTGGCAAAAGAGGAATCCCATGTTTACGAAAAATAGCTGAAGTACACATAGCTAAATTCTCATTTTCAAAATCAAGGGGATATCCCATAATATCGAATGTACGTATGTTTATAGCGAGAGGAGCTCCATTTCTATCGAAAATATTCCCTCGCGATGGGGCTAGTCGAATAAATCGAAGTCTATTTCCTGCCGCAAGCTTTACATAGGTGTCTGCGTGAATGATCTGAAAAAAATAAAGAGCTACCACCAATCCACCCATGACGCAGAGCATTACGACTCTCCAGATACGGAGCCTCTTATCGATGTCACCACGAACATTAGACATCGTCTTGATTCATCCTCCATACATATAAAAGACAGGCTAACATTACCATCGGGATAAGAACCGCCTGTTGTACCACAAAAGTTTTCAATATCTCTTGTTCTCGAAGCCCCCACATAAGAAGCCGAATAAAAGTTATAAGCAAATGTCCACTCCAAAGGAGCAAGCCAAAGACGGGTACTGTTCGGCCAGGGGATGGAAGAGAAAACCATACCCAGCGCACTATCAAAACTGAAAACACATAAACACCAGAAGAAAGACCTGGAACACCTGGCCATCGAAGATCCCATAAAAGTCCTCCAATAAAGCCGACCCAAAAAGACAATACTCCTTTTTCTTCGTCTACAAGAACAATATAGAGAAGTGCAAGAAGAAATATCTCTGGAACCAGAAAATGTCCCGAAGAAAAAACTCGAAGGAAATCTTGGATATACCACGATATGAAATAGGTCATCACGGTTTTTTCTTCTCCTCTGTTAGTATTTCCACAGTGTAAAGACGAACAAAATCTCCCCCTGGCTGTATTTTATAAGCATCTACATCTCCTGAAAGGCGTCTCGTCTCACCTGTAACCATTCCTATGGGAAGACCTGGGGGCAGACTCTCACTGACAAGAGCAGTACTCACTGTCATTCCTTTTTCAATAAAACGACCTTCAGGAACATATTGAAGCCAAACACTCCCCTGCCCATCTCCTGTCACTACTCCTAGATCACGAGTTTGATCTACAACTACAGGGATAAGAAGAGAAGGAGAAGTAATAAGGTCCCCCCAAGAGTACCCTGATTCAACTCTGGAAAGACGTCCTATAAGATAACCATCTTGGAGCATTGGAAGCCCTGGTTTTAACCCATTTTCTTGTCCTTTGTTCAACCGAATTTCTGTCCACCAGTTCTCTGGGGATCGCAATGTTACTCTCGTATTTACTATTGAGGAGTCTAACACAATAATTTCTTCTGCAACCTTACGTTGACCAGCCGCAACCTTTAATAACCAGTTTTCTCGAGAAAGAGATTGAATTTGGGAAATAAGAGACGCTCGCTCTGTAAACCAGAGGGAGAGCTTTCTAAAAGTAGCATTTAAGAAAACCGCCGGGTATTCAGGATAATAGAGAAACTTACCCACCGCGTCTGCTGGAATTCTGTATACCTCTCCTGCACGAGGGGCAAAAGCCAAAAGCAAGAGGCTTATAGCAATAGCTATTAATCCATGAATTAATTCCCCACTAAAGTTGTTACCTTTTAGAGGCCTCCGCATAGTCAAAGCTCCTAAAAAGAGCTATTGAGCTCCTTTTTCTACAGAGAGAAGAACCTTCTTCATATCATCAAGATTTTCAAGAATTTTCCCCACTCCACGT
Organism: Aminobacterium sp. UBA4908; assembly: GCF_002398115.1. NCBI lineage: Bacteria > Thermotogati > Synergistota > Synergistia > Synergistales > Aminobacteriaceae > Aminobacterium > Aminobacterium sp. UBA4908. The sequence goes on along the minus strand of NZ_DHCG01000007.1, from coordinate 211,796 downwards.
GCAACAGCAAATAAAGGGTCTTCCGCTACAATAACTGGCGTACTAAGAGACCTGGAGAGTCTTTGAGATAACCCTCTCAGCAAAGAAATTCCACCTGACAAAATAATGCCTTGGTCTACTATATCTTTAGATAACTCTGGCGGTGTCTGTTCTAATGCAACTTTAACCATATCTTCAATTCGACGAACGATGGGTTCAAGCGCTTCGCGTACCTCAGAAGAAGTCACTGCATCTGCTTTGGGAAGACCGTCAGCTAGATCCCGGCCCTTCACAGCCATCTCTAACTCGCTCTCCAACGGAAGAGCTGAGCCTATCTCGATTTTTACTTCTTCAGCAGTAGTCTCGCCAATAAGAAGAGCATATTTTTGACGAAGCATGGCAATAATAGCCTCATCCATATCTCTCCCCGCCGTACGAAGAGAGTTCGTCACCACTATTCCACCTAAAGAGAGAACCGCTACTTCGCTCGTTCCTCCGCCTATGTCGAGAATCATACTTCCTCGAGGTTCTTTTATAGGAAGCCCCACACCAAGAGCTGCGGCAACAGGCTCATCCACAACGTAGGCTTCTCGGGCTCCAGCACCTAACGTTGCATCTATTACAGCTTTTCTCTCTACCTCTGTTACTTCCGCTGGAACGGAAATAACGACCCGAGGGTGGGAGAGGACCATATTCCCACCCGTTGCTTTTCTAAGGCAATGGCGAATAAGTTCTTCCGTCATTTCAAAATTGGCGATGACACCATCCTGCATAGGCCAAATGGTATATACGCCAGTAGGAGTCTTCCCGGCCATAGCTTTTGCTTCGCCACCTACAGCTATGACTTCAATATTACCGCCACCCTTCGTCTTTTTACGAATGGCAACAGCAGAAGGTTCGTTGATAACAATACCTTTCCCTTTCACATATACAACGATATTGGCAGTTCCTAGGTCAATGCCCACATCGGTACCAAACACGCCCGAAAGAAATCTAAACACTTGTACACTCCCCACCTTCATACGGTATGCCTTGAGGGGACTTTTACGAATTCCCCTCCCACTGCTATAAAATGCCCCACTAAATGAATACTAAGCAGTTCTAGTTGTTGTTCCACATATTCTGTTAAAAGAATATCTTCTCGACTTGGCTTTAGAACTCCACCGGGATGATTATGCACCATAACCATCCCTTTTGCATTAAGCCGTACGGCCTGTCGAAATAAATACTTTACATCAAGAAAGGCTCCGTCAATTCCTCCATATGATACTCTTTCCTGGGAAATCACGCCTCCTTTTCCATCAAGAAAAAGAGAAATTATGAACTCCCTATACTCTCCTGAAAGAGCATGGCATAGAAGATGAAGGCCTTTCTCCCACTCTTTACGTTCCTGAGAGGCTTCCACATCACAAGCTAATAACCTTTTCGCAAGCTCAAAAGCTGCTATAAGGACTGCTACTTTAGCTCGTCCCATTCCCTGGATTTTAAGGAGCTCCGAAACAGAAGCACGAGATAGCCCCTTAATATCTCCAAAAACATGGAGGAGTTCCGCTGAAAGTTCTAAGACATCTTTCCCCCCACTGCCTGTGCGAAGCAATACTGCTAAAATTTCAACATGAGAAAGAGCCGACACACCCTTTCGGAAAAGTCTTTCTCGGGGACGTTCCGATGGTGGCAAATATTTTAACTTCACTCCTACTGTAACCCTTCCGGCCAGAAAGGATTTGCTTCCCGTTCCTGCCCTATCGTTGTTTCTGGACCATGGCCAGGAAGAACTAACATTCCATCAGGCAACGTCACAAGTTTCTTAAGGGAAGAGGCTAACTGTCTCCCATCTCCTCCCGGTAAATCTGTTCGCCCTACACTTCGGGCAAAAAGAGTATCTCCTGATACTAGAAGCTGCTCTTCACCTAAAGAGATGAGATAACACACGCTCCCTGGCGTATGGCCTGGGGTGGCTATTACTTTTACTATAAACTCTCCAATGTTAAGCTCATCTTCATCACTTAAAAGTTTTGCAGGTTCCCAGCCAGGAAAATCAAGGCCCATCCAATGGGAAAGATTTAAATCTGGGTCTCGTAACAATTCAGAGTCGTTCTTAGAAAGGGCAACTCCGAGAGAAGCCAGTGGTGCCAGCTCTGGAATACCTCCAATATGGTCAATGTGCGCATGAGTTAAAAGGATCCATTCAAGTCGTATTGAATGTTCGTCTAAGAAGGTCAATACATCGGCAGGATCCCCACCTGGATCGACAAAAAAGCCCTTCCCCTGACTATCGTAGAAAAGATATCCATTCGTCCATAAAGGGCCGAGGGGAAATCGTTTATATTCCATTTACGCTCCCTCCGGTGTATCAATAATAAGGGTAACTGGCCCATCATTAACGAGATGAACCATCATATGCGCCTGGAAAACACCTGTTTGTAACGGCACATTTTTTTCTTGCGCCAGTGCTATAAATTTTTCATAAAGTCTCTTCGCCAGTTCCGGATTCGCCGCATCTACAAAAGAAGGTCGTCTTCCTTTTCGGCAATTCCCATATAAAGTAAACTGAGATACAACAAGAAGCTCCCCGCCAATATCAAGAAGGGATCGATTGAGTTTCTCTTCTTCATCTTCAAAAATTCTCAAGTGAATAATTTTATCTACAAGCCACTCTGCATCAACGTCACTATCAGTTCCAGTTACTCCCAGCAAAACAAGGAGCCCCTTATCAATAGCCCCAACTTGCTGGTCCTCTACAGTTACAAAAGCCGATGAGACTCTCTGTACGATTGCTCTCACTTTTCTGTCACCCCCGCTTTACTTCTATAACATTTTTTACCCCATTCAGCTTGGCAACAACGGCATAAAGATGTTCTACGTCACGAACTCGTATCTCTATTTTCATTCGAGCGAGGGTCCCGCCTACTACATGGGCTTTTATACCCACAATACTCCCGTCACAAGCCATTATGGCTTGTCCCACATCAGTAAAAAGCCCAGCACGATCCATTCCCTCTAATTTAAGTCGCGTCGTATAACGATTCCCTAACGTTCCCGCTCCCCACGACACCTGGATGAGCCGAGATTCGCTCGCATCACTCAAATTAGGGCAATCCTTTCGATGAACGGTAATTCCTCGTGTTCGAGTAGAGTACCCTACAATTTCGTCTCCCGGAACAGGCAAACAACAATTCGCTATCACAACTTGTACTCCCTCTGCCCCTTCCACAATAATATCGGAGTCTGTCTTTTTTATACCCGTTAAAGGTTCCTCTGGGATTTCTAAAAGAGGAGCTTGTGCTTTGCCTAATAATTTTTGAATGACAGTAGACACATTCAAAGAGCCACTCCCCAAAGCCACTAAAATATCTTCTCCATTCGCATGCCCAATGTCTCGAGATATTTTATTCAGGCGAGGGATAATATCTCCTAATACAGGACTTATCTCTTCTACTGCCCTACGTTTCAACTCTCGCTCCAGAAGTTCGTGCCCTCGTTGCATCTTCTCTTGCTTTTCTACTTTCTCCTGTTGACGGAAAAAAGACCGGATTTTACTTTTAGCCTTACCACTCCTGGCCATTTTCAACCAGTCTCGAGAAGGGACACCTTGAGGAGATGTAATAATTTTAACAATATCGCCATTTCTTAATTCGTAAGAAAGAGAAACAATCCTATTATTAACCATAGCGCCTACACATCGGTTTCCTACTTGCGTATGAATAGCGTAAGCAAAATCAATAGGGGAAGACCCCTTGGGCAAAGAAACTACTTTCCCTTGAGGCGTAAAAACAAAAACATCTGACGTGAGAACATCCTCTTTGAGTCGTTCAAGAAATTCAGAAGGTCCCCCCTCATGATCTCCCTCTAAAGCTTGTCGAATCCATGTAAGGCGAGCATCCAATTCATCCAGTCCTACACTTCCCTCTTTATACCGCCAATGAGCAGCAATACCATATTCCGCAAGGCTATTCATTTCGTCTGTTCTTATTTGAACTTCCAGAGGCTCCCCAGTAGGCCCTACAACAGTGGTGTGAAGAGACTGATACATATTCGACTTAGGGTTGGCGATATAATCATCAAACTGGCCAGGAATGGGTTTCCATATAGTATGGACTATTCCCAATACCGTATAGCAAGAAGCCACATCATCTACAATAACTCTTAGAGCAAGAAGATCATAAAGTTGCTCTACAGAAAGTTTTTTCCTGTTCATTTTTTCATAAATACTATAAAAGTGTTTGGCTCTTCCCTTCACTTTAAAGTGGATACTCTCTTGTTTAAGCCGTTCTTGCAATATTTCGATGGCTTTCTTAATAATATCTTCTCGTTCCGGCAATTTTTTACGAACTCGCCGTCGAATTTCATAATACATATCAGGATCTGCATACTTAAAAGCTAGGTCTTCCAATCCTCTCTTCACTTGATAGATTCCCAAGCGATGAGCGAGAGGAGCATATATCTCTAATGTTTCGCGAGCTATTCGAAGCTGTTTGTCTCGACGCAAAGCCCCAAGAGTCCTCATGTTATGCAACCTATCTGCTAACTTAATGAGAACTACACGAATATCTTTGGCCATGACAAGAAACATTTTTCTCAGATTTTCTGCTTGATAGTCTTCAAAAGACTTGAAGGGGAGTTTCCCTAATTTTGTTACGCCATCCACGAGTGTGAGCACTTCACTACCGAAGCTACTTTCTATTTTCTCTGCAGAAAGGGCTGTATCTTCAAGAACATCATGAAGTAATGCGGCCTGGAGGGTTACCAGATCAAGCTGCATGTCGGCTAAAATCGACGCGACGTTGATGCTATGAACAATATAAGGATCCCCTGTGGATCTCTTCTGCTCTCCATGAGCCTCTGCGGCTACCACCAGGGCTTCACCGACTTTTTTCAGCTCATCTTTTGTAAAATAGCAACTCACCTTTGACCACAATTCATGCCAAGCAAATTTAACGGAAATAGTTCTCTCTGATTCTGGAACCCGACCAATATAACTATCCCGAAGTTTCCCAAGACTTTTTCTGTCAAGGCCGAGGTTTTTAAGATGCCGTTCCTGTTCTTTGGGATCAAAAGGATCTATTTCATATTCTAATGAATCTGTATGTATCTCTACCATGGCTTGATACCTTCCAAATTAAGGCTCGATAATAACGTAATCGAGCATAAACTGAAGTCGAAGCTGTCCTCGCCAATAATCGAACCGAGGATGATAAACCCAGCCAGCAATATTCGAAGAGGCAATAGAATTAAGAACATGAACCCCGTTGAAAGCCACAAGGGAATCTTCGCCACATTGTATTTTTAAATGGGTTCCTGTTTTCCCCAAAGGTAAGATTTTCTCATCTTCACTCTTTTCACAAAATAACAAGGGGTACGGATTCCCAATCCCAAAGGGACCAAGGTCTGCAACAGACTGCCATGTTTTCATATTAATCTGAGAGGGGTGGATGTTAATAGCTGAAATTTCAGGCTCCTCGCACTCTACATTGGAGAGCATGCGTTCGAGATCTATCTCTATGTCTTGCCAGTTTTCTTTAGAGACAGAAAACCCTGCCGCCAGTTTATGCCCTCCCCAAGCTTCGAGACGATCTGAAATACAATCAAGTACCTGTACTGCATTTCCTCCAGCAGGCATACGTAATGTCCCTCGTATCCAATTTCGAACAGGTGCTGCTAGCACAACTGGAACATTTCGCTCAGAACAAAGTCGGCTTGCAACTCCACTTAAGACTCCAATAGGCCACGACTCTTGAAAAAGGACATGGCGATCTTTCTCTTCTGCTACCTTAGAAGCTTCACGAGTGATTCGGCTGGAAAGGTTTTGCCTTTTCCTATTTAAAGAAACTAGTTCTTCTACATTCTGAACGCCAGGCTCCTCCCCGACAAGCACTTTCACAGCTAAATCAGCAAAAGAAAGACGCCCAGCAGCATTTAGGCAAGGGATCACCTTCATAGCGAGCTGTTCTTCATTTAAATAATAAGGAGCAAGACCCAAACGACTGAAAAGATGTCGAAGCCCCTGGCGCGGTGTAGAGCGCATTACATCCAGACCTTCCTTGACAAGGGAACGATTAAGCATTTCTAAAGGAACACAGTCAGCGATTGTAGCGAGAGCTACGAGATCAAGCCGTTCATAAAGCCACTTTTTGGGCATAATATCAAAAAGAAAAGCCCAGAGCCAAAGCACAGAAGTGGCACAAAGCCGTCGAGTCTCCATATCACCATCAATTTGAGGATTGACCACATAGGGGTCTGAAATGTCTTCTCTATCTGGAAGGTGGTGATCAAAAACAAAGACATTGAGACCTAAAGATCTGGCCTCAGCCAAGAGGGACGTATCCTTTGTTCCACAATCAACGACCATCAGGGTATTACACCCAGCCTCGACAAGCTGAAGGAGAGCCTGACGATGAAGCCCATAGCCTTCAAGATGACGATGAGGGATATAAAAACGCACCCCCTGCGCACGGGAACAACAAATTTCCATAGCCAAAGTAGTAGACGCAACACCGTCTACGTCGTAATCACCATACACCACTACATTGCCTAAAGAAGGTAAACGATGCCACATTCGAGCTGCTTCTTCAGCAGAAGCTCCCAAATAACATTGAGGGAGCAAGAAATCAAGGCTCGGACAGAGCCAGGCCCGAGCCTTGTCTATATTATGGGGGGAAACTCGCCCCTGCAACTCTAAAACAGCCGCAACAAGAGGTGGACAATCAAGCTGTTCAGCAATATAACGAGTGGAGTCTGACGGAACTATTATGTTAAGTTTCGATTGTAAACAAAAAGAAGTCACTGCTGTTCATTTTCCTCTCTTGGTTTGATTTCTTTATCCTGCTCTTGAGGTTCGCTCTCTATCAACTGGATTACTTCTTCTTTCGTAGAAGGATGGGAAGTGGCATTTAAAGCATTTAGAAGAGAAGTTCGCTCATCTTCTAGCTTTTTTACCTGTTCTTCCAGCTCCCGGGTCTTCTTTTTATATTTACCACGGGATTCAAAGGCCGCGGACAGCGAAACTAGCCACATGAGGACACAACCTCCTGCAAAAACGGCAACTTCCCAGATTCCCTGGGGAACTTGTCGTGTCCATATTAGAAATTTGACCGCCACTTCGCCCGTATTTTGAAAGGCATATATCGCAGATAAAAGCATGGCCAGTCCTATAGCCAACGCATAGCTTCTCATGTGACCCCCTCCTCGTGGGACCCAGCTTCCCGTCCCATTTTAAGAACGAGAGCTCGTCGGTGGATTCATTCTCTCAAGCAGCTCCTTTTTATCCTCTCTTTCAAGGCTCTTGAGATACTTCTCTTTCTCGCCATCCTCCCAAAGAGGATCATAAATCGCTTTAATTCGTCTTGCATAAGAATCAAGACCCTCTGGGATAGTTCCTGAAAGAATTTTTTCAAGACCACAATGACACGGTTTAGCCCCAAACTTATGAACTGCGTCACGAAGCACATCTGGATGATCCAGAATCATACATGGTCTTAACAAATTATCTTCCCCATGGTAAGGAAGTTGATTACGAATATACGTGAAGAAAGGACTTCCTGCAATCTCCACTAGCGACTTCTCGCGAATATTATCTACAGCAAAGGGGGCAAAAACACATGGTTCTACGCTCCCATCAGATATGACATGCCAGTAGCGCTCACCAGCCGCCATACATCCATCTACATATGGGCCATCGTTCCAGAAGTCTCCAATAAAAATGGGGAAATCTTTACTATACCGCCATGCCTCCACTTTTTTATGAAGGAAAGCCCGCTGTTCTGGCGTAGCCATATAACTCATATCTGGGTTAGCGCCAATGGGAATATACTGGAAAAACCAGCCGATTTTACAGCCTCTTTCTATCATCGTTCTGATAAATTCATCTTGAGACATATATTCTGCCGAAGAGCGAGTGCAAGTTGCACTGAAACCAAACATAACGCCAGCTTCATAGAGCCTCTGATATGCGTTAATTACTTTATCATAAATACCCGAACCTCGTCGAAAATCTGTCTCCTCTCTGTCCCCTTCCACCGAAATCATGGGCATAACATTCCCAAGATCCACGAGACGACTGACCATGGCTTCGTCTAAAAGAGTTCCATTGGTATAAACCTGAAAATAGCAATCTCCATGTTTTTCCCACAAGTCGAGAAGGTCTCTACGGAAAAAGGCCTCTCCACCAGAAAAGGTAAAGAAAAACATCCCTAGCTCCTTCGCATCATTGAGGAGTTTATCCAACTCGTCAAACGTTAACTCTCCAGTGGTGTCATATTCTCCCGCATAACACCCCTTACAATGCAAATTACATCTCATTGTAGGACTGATGACCATAAAATTAGGTAAGTGTACATGATACTCTTTTTCCTTTTTATCGCGAATACCGCGACCAAGAACCATAAAATTGACAATAAGATTTTGAATGAGTTTAGAGAGGCAATGTGGGTTAAGTTCTAAAACAATACGTTTGATAACACCTACAAAAGGGTCATCTTTTTCTACCATTTCAGCTAACTGTTTGAAGGTTTCACGATGATAGCGAGCTGGAGCAATGCTCCCTATAGTTTTCAGAAGAGATATAAGCTGTTTGTCATCCCCTCTCCGAAACATTAACGCGGCTCTTTCGATGGCCTTCTGGGAAAAGAGCCCTTTCGCCTTATTTATCACAGAAATGGCCACCATCATCATCTCCTTTAACTGATTTTTGATATTTTTCTACGTTCACCTGCACAATAGCAAATTGTCTCTTATTTTAATATAGTATTTATACCCAGTAAAGTAAGCCCTTCGTTCTAAAACATGGGGCAAGAGGGTATACCCTCTTGCCCCATGTTTTAGATATATGATATTTGTAAGATTCGATCTGAATAATATTAGTTTTTCCCCGGGGTCTTCAAGTACCATTCTGCCAAGAGAGAACCTGCGATATAAATAGAGCTATACGTTCCAACTACTATTCCAACAAGCAGGGCAAAAGAGAAATTGGCTATAACTGGACCTCCCCAAATAAATAGCGCTAAAACAGGAAGGAACGTTGTCAAGGACGTGTTAATCGTCCGGGATAGCGTAGAATTAATAGACATATCAAGAATTTTAAGTATGCCTTTTTCCCTGAGATATTTCCAGTTTTCCCTCACTCTGTCGAGCACTACTATTGTATCATTAAGAGAATAACCAACGATAGTCAAAATTGCCGCAACAAAGGGTAAAGAGATTTCTTTCCCCGTAAGACTAAACATCCCTAACGTAATAATAGCATCGTGCATCAAGGCTAAGACACTAACTACAGCGAACCGAAACTGGAAACGAACAGTAATATAGCCTAAGATTCCCAACAAAGCCAACATTAACCCCAACATGGCTTCACGTCTTAGCTTCTCACCTACTACAGGCCCAACTTTTTCATGGCGAAGAACTTCCATCGAAGGATACTTATTCTTCAAAGCCTGTACCAGTTCCTTTCTCGCGTCCTCCGTATCCACATTGACCCGGATAATAACTCCTCGATCACTGTACGCCTGGATAACGGTTTGATTCTGACCGATATCTGCAAGGACATCTCGTACATCCCCTACCGGCACTGACGATTCAAACTCGACCTGAATGACATTGCCACCTGTAAAGTCTATGCCGAAATTCAAACCTCGCGTCATAAGACAAACTAGACTCGCAATTATAGCCAATAAGCTCAGAAGAATGGCTTTCTTCCGATGCTTCATAAAGTTAAATGAGAATTCTTTCGATATCATACTGAAAACCTCCCCCTCTTATGAACGGCGGGCAAAAACCGAAGCCATAGGACCGTGCATAAGAACCTGAAGAAGCACTCTCGTCACTACGACAGCACTAAAGACACTGGCTATAATGCCTACACTTAAAGTCACTGCAAACCCTCGGATTGGACCGCTTCCGAAGTAGTACAACACTCCAGCTGCGATAAGCGTCGTAATATTCGAGTCAAGAATGGTGGCAAGAGCCTTTTTGAAACCAGCATCCACAGCAGCAGAAGGAGTTTTGCCAGACTGAGCTTCTTCTCTAATACGCTCATATATTAAAATATTGCCATCAACAGCCATTCCTATGGTAAGAATAATACCAGCTATACCGGGCATAGTCAGAGTCGCCTTTAAACCAATCAGGGCAGCAAAAATAAGGAGGATACATACGCCCAAAGCTACATCCGCCGCTATACCTAACCACCGATAATAAATAAACATAAAGGCTAAAACAAGAAGCGTCCCAATAAGACCAGCCTTCAATCCTGCATTAATAGAGTCGGCTCCCAGGCTGGGACCTATGGATCTGTTTTCCGCCACTTCCACAGAGACTGGAAGAGATCCAGCTCGCAACATAATAGCAAGACGCTGTGCTTCAGGAACAGAAAATCTGCCAGATATCTGAGCATTTCCTCCAGAAATCCTCTCCTGAACCACTGGTGCTGATACCACGTTCCCATCAAGGACTATCGCTATCTGCTTCCCTACATTCTGAGCTGTAGCCTGGTCAAAAAGCTGTGCTCCATCTTTGTTGAACTCTATCGTAACCACGGCCCGGCCAAGATTATCATACTGGGTTTTAGCATCTACCAAATGTTTTCCACTTACTAAAGCTGGCCCTAAAAGGAAATAACGACCCTCTTCGTCTCGAGCTACGATAGATTCCTCTGTTTCTTGAGATTTCTTTTCTAGCTCCCCTTTCATACCTTCTACCTGGGTTTTCGCTTCTTCCCAGCGGGAAAGAGCTGTTTTATACTCTTCCTCGCTGTCATAATTTGGGCGTTCCGGTCCAGGAGGTACGCTCATAGTCGCACCTAGTACTTTGCGAAACTCAAGAAGAGCTGTCTTCCCAATAAGTTCAAGAGCTGCATCAGGATTCTCGATACCAGGAAGATCTACAATAACACGATCTTTCCCTTCCCTTTGTATAACTGGCTCAGCTACCCCATATTGATCTACTCGATTTCTCAAAACAGCTAAGAGCCTTTCAATACTATCGTCAGTTACAGGGTTCCCTGGTGTCCCCTTTGCTTGAAGGACAATATGGGCTCCTCCTTTTAAGTCAAGGCCCAGATTCATCCTCCCCTTAACGGGAAACACCGCTACCAGGGCAGCTATTACGACTAGAAGTACTATGCCAAGCCGCCAACGGTCTTTTTTCAACATGACTTAACCTCCCTACAAACCTGAAAATCATAGAAAAAGGAGCGGACATGAAAGCCCACTCCATTTGCATATTAAAAAGCAAGCAGTTACTCTTCCTCTTCTTTTGCTTCAACCTCAGCTTTTCCCTTTTCCTCAGTAGCTTTTTCCTTTACAGGCTCGGAAGGAGCTGAAGAACGTTTGTTAACGATGGAACTTTTGAGGACACGGACTTTAACTCCATCAGCGATCTCAACGATAAGGCTGTCATCTTTTACTTCTCGCACAGTAGCAAAGAAACCACCAGCGGTAATGACCTGATCTCCACGAGTCAAAGAAGCCAAAAGATCATCGTGCTGCTTTTGTCTCTTTTTCTGAGGACGAATGATAAAGAAATAAAAAATAAGCACAAATATTATGAGAGGGAAAAACATCCCCAAAACTCCGCCCTGGGCTCCACCCGCTCCTGTTGTTTGTCCACATTGCTGATTCAAAACAAAACGCCTCCTCTACTAATTCAAACCATAGATTTCAACACGGTTATTCTAACAGAATATTTTTCCTGTTAAAGGGGGTAATTTATTCCTCACGGTGCTTGAGGTAAAACAAAAGTTTTTCGAGCTCTACAGATATATCCACACTATAGACCAAGACATCATCTGGCGCTACTATAGCCAACGGGGAAAAGTTTAATATCCCCTTGACCGTCCCTACAGCTACAATTCTGTCAACGCATTCCTGCGCTACCAAAGAAGGAACTGTAAGAATCACTACCTCAATGCCATTCTCTCGCATCACCTGATCAATGTCATCCATATGGTAGCAAGGGATACCCGCTATTGGGGTCCCCACTTTATCTGGATCCACATCAAAAAGGACCTTAATGTCGAACTTACTGCTCTTAAAGGCTTTATGTCCGAGCAAGGCTTCACCAAGCCGCCCTACGCCCACAAGAGCGATAGGCCAACGATGAGGAGAAGAAAGAATCTGGTCCACGTGTCTATATAGCTTCTCAACATGATACCCTACTCCTCTTTTGCCTATCTCGCCAAAATAAGAGAGATCCTTCCTCACCTGGCTGGCCTTAAAGGCTAGCATTTCCCCTATTTCCTGGGAAGAAACCACCTTTTGCCCTTCATTATAAAGCTGTTCTAATAATCGATGATACTGAACAAGCCTTTCTACTGTAGGTTCTGCTATCTTCATATTTTCACGTCCTTCAGCTTTGCTTTTGGGGAAACTTCCCAACCTACCGATGAATGTTAAATCGAGTTAAAGCAGCATAACCTGCTCCAAGCCCTTCAACTTCTTCCTCTATACGAAGAAGCTGATTATACTTGGCAACTCGATCCACTCGAGCAGGAGCTCCGCTCTTTATTTGCCCCGCACCTACGGCGACAGCGAGATCGCTGATAAAGGTATCATCTGTCTCTCCTGAGCGATGAGAAATGACTGTACTATATCCATGTCTTACCGCCGTATCGATAACATGCATTGTTTCTGATACAGTGCCTATTTGATTCAATTTTATGAGGATAGAATTAGCTACTCCCTTGAGAATTCCATCTTCCAGGCGATGAATGTTCGTAACAAAAAGGTCATCCCCTACAATCTGAATCCGTTTTCCCAGCGTCTGAGTAAGTGTAGCCCACCCTTCCCAATCGTCCTCCGCCATTCCATCTTCAATAGAAAGAACAGGATAGGCGTCACAAAGATCCTTATAATACTGGGCCATTTCTTCTGCTGATGAAAAAGTACGGTTCTCCCCCTCAAAAATATAATGCCCCTTTTTATAGAGTTCTGAGGCTGCGACATCAAGTGCCAAGCTTATCTGGTCTCCAGGGGTATATCCTGCCCGTTCAATAGCCTCCAATATAAGGCCAAGAGCCTCTGTGTTGCTTTGAAGGTTAGGTGCAAACCCTCCCTCATCCCCTATCGCCGTGCTATACCCTTTTTCTTTCAACGTTTTCTTGAGAGTATGGTAGGTTTCTACAGCCATACGAAGAGCTTCTGCAAAGGATCCTGCTCCGTGGGGTACAATCATGAATTCCTGGATATCAAGATTATTATCAGCGTGAGCTCCTCCATTTATGACATTCATCATGGGAGTGGGTAAAAGATATGCTTTAATCCCACCTAAATAGGCCCAAAGAGGCAAATCATGATCTTCTGCAGCCGCACGGGCAACTGCCATGGAAACACCGAGGATAGCATTCGCCCCGAGCACCGATTTATTGGGTGTACCGTCAAGATCTAACATTATCTCATCTATAGCAGTTTGATCAGAAGGATCAAGCCCAACAATTTCTGGAGCAATCTTATTATTTACATTATCGACCGCCGTTAAAACTCCTTTGCCCATATAGCGACTCCCACCGTCACGAAGCTCCAATGCTTCATGAGTACCGGTAGAAGCTCCTGAAGGGACAGCAGCTATTCCGACGACTCCATTGTCAAGCCACGTCTCCACTTCTATAGTGGGATTCCCTCGAGAATCAAGAATTTCTCTTCCACATACACCTGCGATGATACCCATCATCTATCATCTCCAATCTCACAAAAATAAGAGCCTCACCACGGCTTTTCTTCCCCACTGACACGACGCTCTTCCAAAAGTTCATAAGAAACTATGCCTTTTCTTCTTATGACTTTTTCGTCATCGACCAGTACTTTAACAGTTAAGATTCTCGTCGGATAGGCTACTTCCACTACATCATCGACTCTTACAAGAGCAGAAGAACGGCATTGACGACCATTCAAACGAACGGCTCCAACCTCTATCATTTCCTGAGCAACTACTCTGCGTTTTACAAGTCTAGAGTCTTTTAAAAACTTATCGAGCCTCACATACAGTCCCTCCACGTTTCAACTTAGTGCTTAGTATAACAAAAAGAGGCGACAATCGATCAACACAATGGTTTTTTTCACAAAGAAATTAACGCTTCTTCAGCTTTTTAGCAATTCCCCAGTAAAGCGCTAATTCTTCCTTCGTTGCCTCTCCTTTAAGCATTTTTTTATGAAGAGCCTGGAATTTCTGTTCATTTCTTTTCCGCTCCAAGGCAGAAGAAACAGCTTCCCAAGAATCTTGATCTTCTCCAAAAGACTCACAAAAAGCGCCACCCATAGCGAGTATGGAGAACGGCATATCTTCCCCCATATCTCGCCAGTGTTCCTCCAAACGTTCTGGAGAATGGCCAGAAAAAACAGCGGCCAAAACTTCCTTGGCAGGAAGACTCTCTACTAAAGGGAAAATATCATGGGGATGTATTTTTTGTCGTAACGAACTATCATTCCATAAACAATAAATTAAAGCCGCCTCTAATGGCTCGATTTCTTCATTTTTTTGTATAGATTTTTCTTTCTCTATAGGAAAAGAAGAGTCTCGATCCTGCCCCTCTTTATTCCCCTGGACATTTCGAGAACGAATCTCATCTAATTCTTCTTGCAACTCGTGAGGTAATATTCCCAAAACTGCGCTTATTCTCGGAAGATATGGCGCTACATCTATAGGACTCAATTGAGCTATTCCTCGCAGAAGATCATCCGCTGCAGATCTTCGCGTTTCTTCCTGCTCTAGTTGAGTGCGGCGTAAGGTTAAATGGAAAAGCACGAGAGGCAAGGCCTTATCCAAAGATCGTTGAAAAAGCTTCTTCCCTTCTTCTTGAGACAAAAGATCATCTGGGTCTTTACCTTTTGGCAATTCTACTACTCGAACATCAACCCCATTTTGCTGCAATACGTACATACTTCGAACGGTAGCCTCAATCCCAGCAGTATCGGAGTCATAACAAATAAAACAACGATTGGAAAAGCGCTTTAAGAGACGAGCCTGATCCTCTGTCAAAGATGTTCCTAAAGACGCAACTGTTTCTGTATATCCACATAAATGAAGACGAATCGCATCCATATACCCCTCTACAAGAATGGAGCGATTTTTTTCTCGAATACTCTGTTTCGCTTGATAAAGTAGGTATAAATTTTGCCTTTTACTGTACAAAATCCCTTCAGGGCTATTAATATACTTGGCTCCATCTCCATCTATAATTCGCCCTCCAAAAGCCAAGAGACGACCAGAAACATCCCTAATAGGGAACATAATCCGGCCCCTAAAACGATCATAAGGCTTCTTTCGCCCTTCTAAAACGAGCCCGCTATCAAGAGCTTCTTTAAAGGACACTTTCTCTTCTTGTAACTTACTCCACAAAGAGTCCCAAGAGGAAGGAGCCCAGCCAATTTCAAAAAGCGTAGCTGCATCTGGCGTAATCTGTCTCGAAACTAAATATTGTCGTGCTAAACGACCAGATGCCACGTCTTTAAGAGACGCTCGAAAAAAAGACAGGGCCCGTTCCATAATATCGTAAAGAGAAGGTTTGCTTTTATCCACTTTCCCCCCCATAGAATAGGTAGGGAGAGGGATGCCTGCCCGTTGAGCCAGGAAATCCAAAGCTTCTTTAAACTCTAACCCCTCGATCTTCATTACAAAAGAAAAAATGTCTCCGCCTTCTCCACATCCAAAACAATGGAACGTCTGGCGATCTGGAGAGACGAAAAAAGAAGGTGTTTTCTCCTGGTGGAAAGGGCATAACCCTCTAAAATTTTTGCCAGTTTTATGGAGACGGACATAATCCCCTATAACATCCACAATATCTAAACGCTCTTTAATCTGTCGAACTGCCCCATCGTCCATAAAAACACCTCCTTAAAACGCACTAAAAGGGGGAAGGATTACATAATCCTTCCCCTCCGAATATACACCTATCGAGAAAAATCAGTATAACTTTTATAGAAAGAGAGGAGCTAAAACCAGAGCCACAACTGACATCAACTTGATCAGAATATTAAGGCTCGGCCCTGCAGTATCTTTAAAGGGGTCTCCCACTGTGTCACCTACTACAGTAGCTGAGTGATTATCTGTGCCCTTCCCTCCGAAGTTTCCTTCTTCAATGTATTTCTTGGCATTATCCCAAGCTCCACCAGAATTAGACATAAAGATAGCCATCATTACGCCAGTCACAATGGAACCACCCAAGAGACCACCCAAAGCTTCAGGCCCAAGAATAAGCCCTACAACTACTGGAGAAACTACAGCAAGAACACCAGGGATGATCATTTCTTTCAAAGCCGCAGCTGTAGAAATATCAACACAACGCTCATATTCTGGACGACCAGTCCCTTCCATAATCCCAGGAATTTCCCGGAACTGTCTTCGTACTTCATCTATCATAGACTGAGCTGCACGTCCAACAGCCTGGATAGTTAGCGCGCTGAAAAGGAAAGGCAACATTCCTCCGATAAAGAGTCCTACCATCACTCGAGGATCCTTCAAGTCTATAGCATCGAGATTAACTGCATGAGCATAGGCTGCAAAAAGCGCTAAGGCTGTCAACGCAGCAGATCCAATTGCAAGTCCTTTACCCATGGCAGCAGTAGTGTTCCCTACGGCATCAAGTTTATCGGTAATCTCTCGAACATCATGAGGTAAGTGGCTCATTTCAGCAATTCCACCAGCGTTATCCGCTATGGGACCGTAAGCATCTACGCTCAAAGTCATGCCGGTTATGGAAAGCATGCCTACAGCTGCACAAGCAATACCATAAAGACCACCAAACTTATAGCCTACAAGAGTCGCCACGCAGATAAGGATCACAGGGATAACAGTAGACTTCATACCTACTGCCAAACCAGATAAAATAACAGTTGCTGGGCCTGTTTGAGAAGATTTAGCTATCTGTTTTACAGAATCATAGTCTCCAGAAGTATAGATCTCCGTGACATAACCAATGAGAACACCCACCGCAACACCAGAAAGAACGGACCAGAAAAGGGTCAGTTCACCAAAGGCAGCTTTCGTCACGAAATAAGAACCAATGATCATTACACCACCAGTAACAAAGGTTCCTATACGAAGGGCCACCTGAGCATTACCGCCTTCTTTTACACGAACAAACATGGTTCCGATAATAGCAGCGACTATACCAAGAGCAGACAGGACCAAAGGATAAAAGACTCCTTGAGAACCGTACACTGTTAGACCAATAGCCATTGCTGCAATAATAGAGTTTACATAAGATTCGAAGAGGTCAGCACCCATACCTGCAATATCCCCTACATTATCGCCAACGTTATCTGCAATAACAGCTGGGTTACGAGGGTCATCTTCAGGGATTCCTGCTTCAACTTTACCCACAAGGTCTGCACCTACGTCGGCAGCCTTCGTGTAGATTCCTCCTCCTACACGGGCAAATAGAGCAATAGAGCTGGCTCCCAAACCAAATCCTGTCACAATATTGGGGTCTTTGAAAAGAACATAACAGAGCATAATACCAAGCACACCAAGGCCCACCACGGACATCCCCATGACGCTGCCACCTTTAAAAGCAATGCCGAGAGCTTCATTTACTCCACGGGTAGCAGCAAAAGAGGTTTTTCCGTTGGAACGGGTGGCCACAACCATACCCACGTATCCGGCCATAGCACTAAAAAGGGCCCCGCATATGAAAGAAACAGCCGTCCCTCTTCCTATCTTGAACCAGAGAACGCCACCGAGCAATAAAGCAAAGGGGAAAAGCCATCGATATTCTCTTGAAAGAAAAGCCATTGCGCCACGATGAATGATCTCTGAAAGTTCATTGACCCTTTCATGATCCACCTTAAATGCCTTAATTTTGCCATAGGCAAAAATGGCATAGACCAGAGCCAGTATCCCAGCCCCAACAATAATCCAAAATGCCTGAGAATCCATACACCGAAACCTCCCTTAATTTCTACAAACTTTAAAAAGACGGCCCGCCTCGAAGGCGGGCGGCTTCCCAAAACTCCGTCAATTATAGTAAGGAGCCATACTAAAGACAAGTAAAAATTTATTCCCTTTTTTCTATTGATATATGAATGTCAATATCCTTATCGAGATGTTCTATTTTTTTCAGGGCAGATAACATCCCTTTTATTCCTCCAGCTAAAAAATCCGAAACAAAAGCATTCAAAGGGACCGCCTGTCCATCAACCCAGAGAGATACACCACCTCTTTGAGATTGACGACACAAATACGCTATTCGTTTGGCAAGAAGCAATTCTTCTCCTGGTTTAAAAAAAACATCTTTTTCCCCCTTATCATCCTCGCCCTGGAGATTGGCATTATAATAAGCAACTACTCCATGCACAAATGTAGGGCATGTTTCAGGTGAACCTAGCCACACTTTCGGACAGGGGAGTTCTTTGCCTCCTTCTAACAGAAAAAGATCGAAATCGTAGCCCATCTTATACTGAAAATCAGATAAGGACAATATTTTCGCAGACTCTATGCGAACTCCTTCCTCTCCCCAAAAAACAGTAGGGACCTTGAGTTCCAACATTTTCCCCGTATCTGTATTACTCGAAGGAATTATTCTTTCATGAGTATGCTTTATATAGAGAATCTTCAGCCCTTCTTTTTTGAGATGAGGAATAAGAGCCGTACATAAAGATGTTTTTCCGCTGTTCTTCAAGCCAGCTACAGAAAAGACAAAAGCCATGCCCTCTCGTCACTCTCCTTCTCGAGGACTGCTCGGTAATGGTGTTTTAGGAATATAGGCACTTGTATATCTTTTCCAGATGTTACGATAACTGTCGAGAAGGAAGATAAACAAGCTAATAATAAGAGGCCCTAAGAAAAGCCCTAAGAAGCCCCATGTAGCCAATCCGCCTACAACTCCAATAAAAACCATTAAAACATGGACTTTGCCTCCTCCAGAAATGAAGACTGGACGAATAAAGTTATCTACAGTACTCACTATCATTATGCCCCAAACCGCCAGAATAATGGCTCCCTTAATATTACCCACATAGAATAAGTAAATAGCTCCAGGCCCCCATACGAGGGGAGTTCCTATAAATGGGATCATAGCAAGAAGGGCCATGATCGCCCCGAAAAGAGCCGGACTAGGAAGTCCCACATACCACCAGCCGAAAGCCCCCAATACTCCCTGTATGCCTGCTGTCAAGGTAATGCCATAAATTACGGCTTGAAGAATCTGTTTAGCCCTGTCAAAAAAAGCTTTTTTCTCCTTAGGTGGTAAAGGAACAATATCATCAATGTAGTCTAAGATAACATGTCCATCCCGAATAAAGAAGAAAGAAGAGACAACGATTACTACTAATTGATAAATAATTCGAATTGTATCTCCCAAAAAGGACTTGGATATGTTTGCCAGCGTAGAGATGCTCCAAGAGCCAATCTGTCGAATGACCGTCATAAGGAACGGATATTCCACCAGATAAGGACGTATTTTTTCCATTATTGCCTCTGGGAAAAGGAGAGACACAAAAGTACGACCTTGCTCTACGTTCACATCTGAAAAAACATCGGACAAATAGCCATATATTCGAATTCCCTCTCGAGCCATTACAGTCCCCACCAAAATAGAGGGTACTACTATAAGAAGAACGATCGCAGCAGTCGTAACAGCTGCTGCTCCATTAGCAAACCTTTTAGATAAGACACGCTCATAAAGATATGCGTAAAAGGGATATACAAAAAAAGACAAGATGGCAGACCAGGCTAGAGGGCGCAAAAGACTGAAAGAAACGAGATAGGTAAGAGAACCCAGAGCAAAAAAAATCAACGTAAAGGGCAAGAAAAAGCTTCTAATTCTTTTATAAGGTCGCCTACTCTGATACGTCAGCTTATGATCCCTCCCTTTACTCATTCGCTTATATGTCACAAGAGAAGAAGCAGTTAAAACTACTTCTTCTCTTGTCCCTTTGCTTTTACTCCCACTCAATAGTGGAAGGTGGCTTACTTGTTACATCTAAAACAACCCTGTTGATCCCCTTTACAGTATTACAGATTCGTCTTGCTGTCCTATCGAGAACATCATACGGAACTCGTACCCAATCAGCCGTCATCCCATCTGCAGATTCTACGGCTCGAAGGGCCACCACCTCTGAATATGTTCGAGAATCTCCCATAACTCCCACAGTTCTCACTGGAAGCAACACGCAAAAAGCCTGCCAAACAGAAGAATAAATGTCACTTTTTGAGAACTCTTCCCTAAAAATCTCATCCGCTTCCCGCAGCGTATCAAGGCGCTCTTTTGTAACCTCGCCAAGGCAGCGAACAGCGAGTCCCGGACCGGGGAAAGGCTGTCGATCCACTATCTCGGGAGGTACGCTTAAGAGTCTTCCTATCGCGCGGACTTCGTCTTTAAAGAGATCCCTTAACGGTTCAAGAACTTTTAGTTTCATATCTTCAGGTAATCCACCTACGTTATGATGGCTCTTAATAACCGAAGCGCCTTTCCCTTTATGCCCACTTTCAATAACATCAGGATACAAGGTCCCTTGAAGCAACCATTCCGCACCTTTTATTTTAGAGGCTTCCGCTTCGAAAACACGAATAAACGTCTCCCCAATAATCTTTCTCTTACGTTCTGGATCTGTCACTCCTCGAAGGGCCTGCAAAAACTGATGGCTGGCGTCTACGTAATGAACATTCAAATCGAGCGCCTTATATCGCTCAAGGACTCTCTCAGCCTCCAGATGTCGCAACAAGCCATTATTTACAAAAATACACTCTAAGCGGTCACCTATGGCTTTAGCAGTTAAAACAGCCGCTACAGTGGAATCAACCCCGCCAGAAAGCCCACAAATAACCTGGCAACCTTTCGTTTTTTTGTGTATCCGTGCCACCATAGTGTCAATCCAGTTTCCAAGATCCCAGTCTCCAGAACACGAACAAACATCGAAGAGGAATTTAGAGAGGATAGCCGTACCATTCTGAGTATGGGCCACTTCTGGATGAAATTGAAGCCCCCATATCTTTCTTTTTCTATTTTCAAAGGCTGCAGGAACTCCTTTATCTGTAACGGCAACGAGCTGGAACCCTTCTGGTAGAGACGCAATATGATCTCCGTGGCTCATCCACACCTCAAAAGATTCTGATATGCCCATAAAAAGAGTTGCCTCTGGATTTTTTACCACTATGGCAGTTCGTCCATATTCACGACTAGCTCCCGACTCTACCTGTCCACCAAAAATTTTTGCTAGGAGTTGCATACCATAACAGACCCCCAGAACTGGAACTCCAAGATCGAAAAGGTCTAAGGATACGGTAGGGCTTCCTTCGTCATGAACACTTTGCGGACCTCCAGAGATAATGACGCCCCGAGGAGTTCTCTTCTTGATTTCATCAATAGAAGTATCCCAGGGGAGAATTTCGCTATGCACTTTCATCTCTCGAATCCTGCGGGCAATCAATTGAGTAAACTGAGAACCACAGTCAAGAATTATTATATTATCCATTTACATTCCCCCGAAAAAAACAAAATCGTCAACATTGCTTATATTACCAGAAAGAGAGAAGAGGGGAAAGAAAAAGCCCCCAAAAGGGGGCTTTTTATAACAACTTATTGGAGTGGAAAACTTACTCCTAGTACATTCCCTCCATACCACCCATTCCTGCTCCACCAGGCATAGGAGCAGCGCTCTTGGGTTCTGGCTTGTCAGCAACAATAGCCTCTGTGGTGAGAACCATGGCAGCAATAGAACCAGCATTCTGAAGGGCACTTCTCGTTACTTTTACAGGATCGATAATGCCGGCCTCAATCATATCCACATACTCGCCAGTAGCTGCGTCAAGTCCCTGACCTGCTTTTAGACCGCGAACTTTCTCTACCACCACATCACCCTGATACCCTGCGTTCTGGGCGATCAAATGAAGAGGTGCCGTGAGAGCATTGAGAATAATCGTTCCGCCAGTTTTCACATCACCTTCAAGGTTCCCTATAAACTTATCAAGAGAAGAAATGCAGTTGATGATAGCAACTCCGCCGCCAGCTACAATGCCTTCTTCGACAGCTGCTCTTGTTGCATTCAACGCATCCTCTATACGATGCTTCAGTTCTTTCTGCTCCGTCTCTGTAGCTGAACCGACCTGAACAACGGCTACGCCACCCACAAGTTTGGCAAGACGTTCCTGAAGTTTCTCTTTATCATACTCAGAAGTGGATTCCTCAAGCTCTTTTCGGATCTGAGCTGCGCGCTTGCGGATCTCTTCAGAGGAACCAGCACCTTCTACAATAGTGGCCTCCTCTTTTGTAATACGAATCTTTTTAGCTTTACCAAGCATAGAGATGTCAGCGCTTTCAAGTTTAATACCCAAATCCTCACTCACAACCTGGCCACCAGTCACAATGGCAATATCGTTCAGCATTGCCTTGCGACGCTCGCCAAAGCCAGGAGCCTTAACGGCAGCTATCTGCATGACACCTCTCAGCTTATTCACAACTAGAGTGGCAAGGGCTTCTCCTTCCACATCCTCAGCAATAATCAGAAGAGGCTTTCCAGTCTGGACAACTTTTTCAAGAACAGGAAGAAGATCTTTAATGTTGCTTACCTTGCCATCATGAATCAAGATATACGCATCATCAAAAGCAACTTCCATTCTCTCAGGATCAGTGATCATGTAAGGGCTAATGTACCCCTTATCAAACTGAAGTCCTTCTACCATCTCAAGAGTCGTTCCTACAGTCTGGCTATCTTCCACAGTAATGACGCCATCCTGTCCCACTTTCTCCATGGCTTCAGCAATAAGCTGTCCAACAGCAAAATCATTAGCAGAGATAGCGGCAACCTGAGCAATCTTATCTCGATTCTTCACGGGAATGGCCATCTTCTTCAGTTCGTCCACTACAAAATCAATGGCCTTTTCAATTCCCTGGCGCATCAACATGCCATTAGCACCAGCTGCTACGTTTTTCATTCCCTCACGGATAATGGCTCGGGCAAGTACTGTAGCTGTAGTGGTACCGTCACCAGCTACATCATTGGTCTTAGAAGCAACTTCTTTGACCAGCTGTGCCCCTGTGTTCTCGAAAGGATCCTCAAGGTCTATTTCTTTTGCAATGGTAACACCATCGTTCGTAATAGTAGGGGATCCAAATTTTTTCTCCAAAACTACATTGCGCCCCTTAGGCCCAAGGGTCACACCAACTGTATCGGCTACTTTATCAATACCACGCAACATAGCATGGCGTGCATCTTCATTAAAAGTAAGGATCTTCGCCATTTTTACATTCCTCCTTAGTTATCTCGTCTCTTATTTCTCTACAATAGCAAGAACGTCTCGCTCACTGAAGATCACAAACTCTTCTCCGTCAAGCTTGATCTCAGTACCGGCATATTTGCTGAATATGATACGGTCACCAACTTTAACTTCCAATGGAAGCTTCTGTCCGTTCTCAAGCACTTTCCCAGTTCCAATAGCTATAACTTCCCCTTCCTGGGGTTTCTCTTTGGCAGTATCTGGAAGAACGATGCCTCCCTTGGTTTTTTCTTCCTGATTGATGACCTTAACGACGAGACGATCACCAAGCGGTTTTAAGTTCATTCGAAAATCCCTCCCTGAAATATTATCCTTTAAGATGTTAGCACTCCTTCGTGTCGAGTGCTAACTGAACGGTTTAAATATTAATTCTCATGCTTTTTTATCTCAAGGATAAATAATCATAAATAATAGAGTTTATCTCTATAAATACGATACTATCTCTTTATATCTCTCTTTTTATCAGTTTTTTGATACTCATCACTACGAAAGCAGGTGCCAAGAAGGGTTAGGAGCAAGAGAAAGATCTGAAATATTCCCTCGCTGAAAGCTATTATATCCAGCAGCAGCTATCATAACGGCATTATCAGTACATCTAATTACAGGCGGAATAAATACTTCCCAATATTTCCTCTTCAATAACTCTTTTCTGAGACCCTTGTTAGCAGCTACTCCTCCTGATATAGCTATTTTCTGAATCCCCGTCACTTCAGTGGCCCGTTCCAGTTTGGAAACTAACGCCGTAACAGCCGCTCGCTGGAAAGAGGCACAAATATCTGCAACAGGTAGATCTGTCTTGCTTTTTTGCAACTCATTTACTGTCCAAAGTACCGCCGTTTTCAAACCACTAAAACTAAAAGCAATTTCATTACTGCCTTTAAGAGGAACAGGAAAACGAAAAGCCTCTGGATTTCCTTGTTGTGCCAGCCTATCAATAACAGGCCCCCCAGGATATCCGAGGCCTAAGAGTTTTGCAACCTTATCATAAGCCTCTCCAGCGGCATCATCTCTTGTTTCTCCGAGAAGCTGATATTGACCCCAATCTTCTACAAGTATAATTTCAGTATGCCCCCCAGAAACGATGAGACAGATAAAAGGAGGAAGAAGATCTTCAGAAGCCACTACATTAGCAAAGAGATGGCCTTCCAGGTGATTAACTCCTAATAGAGGTACTCCCCATGATTGGGCAAAGGCCTTAGCTGTCATGACTCCAACCATGAGCGATCCCATGAGTCCCGGACCTGCGGTAACTGCTATCAGGGAAAGTTCTGAAGCAGGATCACTAATTCCAGCTTGGCTAAAGGCCGCCTGTATAAGGGGTAAAATCGCTTCGAGATGCATTCTCGATGCAAATTCCGGAACAACACCTCCAAAAGGGGCATGTTCTTTGATCTGGCTTGAAATAAAATCTGCTTTAACATTACGTTGCCCCTCTAGAACAGAAACAGCCGTATCGTCACAGCTACTCTCTATTCCCAAGGTCAAAAAATTAGAATTCACTATTGTCACCTCTTTGGGACGGCAAAGACTTCCGAATCCTTTCCACAGACTACAGTTATATTCTGTCCTTTTTTTACGTATTTCCCCGGGACGGAAAAAGCTAAAGTTCCCGTAGTATCTGGAGGAATGTCCCCTACTATCATAAAATCTTTGCTCGTTAAAACATCTTCATCTTTTATTACGTAATCACCGATCTGTAACATTTTGGGCTCAAAATTCCATCGTTTTTGAGTTTTATAACGCATAGCAAAGAGAGCCCTTCCCTTCAAATCTTTACTGCTAAAATGGCTAGCATGCCATTTTAGCCACTCAGGAGCCTGGGGATCAGAGACCAGAGCCTTAGAGAGGGTTCCATCAATATATACGAGGGCAACTTGCGCCCTGGCCCCTATGACCATATCTCCCAAAACTTCACCTTCAATCCAGAAGGAAACGGTTCGCTCATCCATGAGCTGCTGCAACTCTTTTGCTTCTGCAATACAAGAGCAAGAAGAAATTAAAGTGAATCCACATATCACGAGTAAAAACAACTTTAATGATCTATTTTTTGTCATCCATGTTCTCTCCTCTGAAGGAACGTTTTTTAGAGAAAGCCCCCATAAGCCATCCCCATTCTTTAAAACTAAAGAACCATGTACAGCCTCCATATACCACTGCTCCAATAATGAAAACTGCTAAAATCCAGATACCTTTCATGGGAAGAGAAGCTCCAACTGGGTAGAGTAAAAATTTCCGGTATTGCCAAACAGCACCAGACATAATAGCTAAAATTCCTACTATTCGGCCGCTCCATTGTACGGTAAAGATATGAAGGGGTTTTTCCATAACTTTCGAAAGTAAATATCCACCTACAATAGCTGAGACCGTAAACCCGAGAGAAGTAGCAAGAGCAAGCCCTGAAAATCCCATGGGTTTGATTAGGAGAAGACAGAATATAATATTGAATACCACGCTGGAAGCTGTGACCATTAAAGCTGCCCGAGGGCTGCTCTGAGCATAAAGTCCCCGCAAAAAAATGGTAGTACAAGCCATGCCGGGTAACCCCCAAGCGTACATTGCAAGAGCCTTACCAGTGGCATGCCAGGCCCAACTATCAAAAGCACCTCGATAAAAAAGAAAATTAACAACTTCGTCGGAGACAAGAATCAGTCCCACTGTTACCGGAAGTACTATAAAAAGAGCAAAACGAACGGAGTCCTGAACAGTCTCTTTAAACTCGTGGTTATCACCAGTTGCACATCGTGAAAGTTCTGGCAAAACAGCTTGGGAGATTGCTATGACGAAAAGTCCTAACGGGAGTTGTATTACTCTATTGGCGTAGTTCAATACTGAGATGGCTCCGTCCTGTAAAAAAGACCCTAACATCCGACTCACTACCGGATTGACCTGGTTAAGGGAAAGTCCTAATGCGTAAGGGAAAAAGAGTGTCATCATTTTTCTCAGATCTTTATCATGACGATCAGGCTTCGCTGGTACAAGAGGAACACCTTTCCAGGCACTCCAAAACCATTGAAGCCCCCATTGACAAACACCTCCAGCCAAAACAGCAACAACAAGGGTCCATATCCCACAACGAGAAACCAACAGAAACAGAACCAATAAATAAACAACGTTACTAAGAGCTGGCGCTATGGCCGGGACAAAATAAGAATCGAGACTGTTTAGCACTCCCATGGCCAAAGCCGCTAAAGAAACAAGTAATAGGAACGGAAACAGCCAACGCGTCATTGAGACAGCGAGAGATGCTTTGACAGCATCGAAGCCAGGGGCCATAATTTTCACAAGAAGGGGGGAAAAGAATATCCCCACTAAGACCACTGAAAATCCGGCAATGAGGAGAATAGAAAAAGCTTGTTTCGCCAGATATGCTGCCCTCTCTTTGCCTTTTTGAGCCAAGCTTTGAGAAAAAACAGGAACAAATGCCGCCGACAAAGCTCCTTCAGCCAACATTTGTCGGGATAAATTTGCTAAAGTATAAGCAATATAAAAAGCATCGAGTTCGCTCGATGCACCAAAAAGAGCTGCCGTAACAATTTCACGAGCCAACCCTAAAATTCGGCTGGCAAAAGTTCCCACCATCATAACTAATGCGTGGCGAACCATTCTGGAAACACGAGAGGACATGAACGACGCCTCCTGAACAACAAGGAAATGAGGTACTTTATATGAGCTTTATTATTCTTTGGGGTACAGGAAATCCCCTCTTTGGTGACGATGGAGTTGGTCCGTTTGTCGCCCAATATTTACAGAAAAAAGAGATGGAACATCCCATCTGCGCTATTAATTGCGAAACAACTCCGGAAAATTATATTGGCGACTTGCAACGACAACACCCAGACCTGCTGCTTATAGTAGACGCAGCCGATATGGGGCTTCCTCCGGGATCCACACGTCAGATACCCTTTGAAGAAATACAAAATGCCACATTTAGCACTCACGGACTCCCCTTAGATCTGTTGTTAAAAGAAAAGGCTCAAGAAATACCTATTATTTTTATCGGAATACAACCATATTCGCAAGAATTGGGTGATTCCCTTTCTCTGCCAGTTCAAAATGCAGCATTAGAACTTATATCTTTGCTACTCTCTGGCAAATGGGAAAATATCCCTCTTCTTTACCAAGAGAAGCGATCGCCTAAATAGAATTTGCGAGCGACTTCGCTCTGAGCTACTTCATCAGGTGGGCCCTCAATAATAATTTCGCCCTGGTGAATTAAGTATGTACGATCAGTAATCGCCAAAGTATCGCGCACATTATGGTCTGTAAGCAATATACCGTACCCTTTCGCTCTCAGGCTTAGTATGATTTGCTGGATATCGTAGACTGCTATGGGGTCAATACCACTAAAGGGCTCATCTAGCAGAACAAAATCCGGCATGATAGAAAGGCACCGTGCGATTTCTACCCTCCGTCGCTCTCCTCCGCTGAGAGCATAACCTGGAACATCTGCCAGATCGGTAAGCCCCAGTTCGTCAAGAATGTGCTCCACCATTTTCTCTATCTCTTTTTTAGGCCGACCAAGTTCCTGTAAAACAAGTTCTATATTCTCTTGCACTGAAAGATTTCTAAAAACTGATGCCTCTTGAGGAAGATAGCCTACTCCTATTCTTGCTCGGCGATACATCGGAAGAGAAGTGATGTCTTTTTCATCAATCATAACCCGTCCAGAATCTGGCTTTATAAGACCTACAATCATATAGAATGTCGTAGTTTTACCAGCCCCATTAGGACCAAGAAGCCCCACAATCTCTCCCATATGCACATCAATATCGACAGAAGAGACCACAGTTCTTCCCTTGTATGCTTTGCAGACCTCTCGAGCTTTAAGAGTCTTTGCGCTCATTTGCATCGTTCCCTTTCTTTTCATGAAGCTGGAAAGTAACCTGCGGTTGCCCTGAGGCCTCCATTTTACCTGTTCCTGGCGAGTACAAGATCTCTTCTGCCCGTAAAGTGCGATCCAACTGCAGAGCTACTGCGTTCCCACGCACTCGCAACAAGTCCTGAGCTTTTGAATAGGTAGCCGTGGAACCGGTGATACGGGTTTTTTGCCCATCTGTGCCGGTAAAAATTATCACCACATTTCCTGAAGCGTTTATATCTGTGGTCTGTCCTTCTTTTATGGTACCCTTCACCGATTCAGCTGAAACAAAAATTTTCTGCTGGCTATCCTCAAATTTCCGCACTTTCTTTGAAGAGAAAGCTATTTTACTCATATTAAGCTCATCAGCGTCAATGGAACGAGTGCCGAAGTATCCGGAAACCTTTTCTCGAAGAATATATTCACCATCCTGAGACAAATCACCATCTAAAGAATTACAGGAAAGATCAACTGGCTCCTGCTCCCACTTCCCGCCAATATGAACTCCCCCACTGAGGGTTATTTTTCGACTCTTGAGATTTCCATCTCCTCGCGGAGCTGTAATAAATAACTCCACTCGCTCTATTCGAACATTTTTTTCCGCTACAAAAGCCCCCGTTTTGGAATCATAAGACATATTTTCCGCTGTTATCCGGGCTTCTTCTCCCCAAAGAACCCCCGCCCAAATTAAAAGGAAACAAAAGGGGACGAATAACTTTAGCTGTCTTAAGCATTTATGCATCCCACTCACACCATTCTGAGAAAAAAATTAGACATTCAAATGCCGCCGTTATTCTACCTTTTCACGCTCTCGCATGGCAAGCCCAGAGACATAATCTAAACTTATCTACTCACAGCCCCCAAGTTCTTGTTTCAACGCTTCGAAAGCCTCTTCTACCTTCGCTGCAGCTACAACACACGTTACGCTAGAAGGAAGAGCTAAAATCATATCAATATTTACTCCTTGATGGGCTAGAGCGCTAAAAACTCTAGCAGGGAAATCCCTCTTATCAGAGGGCAACGAAGAAACAGATATCTTTGCTATCTCTGTATCGAAGATAACCCCTTGAGCATCAATCTCCATAGAAACAGCCCGACAAACACGGATAGCTCCCTCAAGCCCGCTTTTTCTCACTAAAAAAGCTATATCATTCACTTGTCCTCTCATAACGCTCTGAACAATCATCTCTACATCGATTTCTACTTCAGCAAGGGCTGCAAAGAGGGAGGCTGCTATGCCTGGAATATCTGGCACTCCAAGGAGGGCTACTTTCGCCACATCCAGATCAAGAAAAATGAGACTTGAGGTCTTTTCTCTGTTTATATTTTGCATTATGAGAACCTCCCGACTGTTATTATTTTATAAGAGACAAAATCCTTCACTCTCTTCCGACAAAACAAAAAAACGAAAACGGATTCTATGCCTCGAAAAAATAGAACACACGAGTTGGGGCATCTTCTCCGATAGTCCCCTCGGGAAAGGCTATCATACTAGGGTCCAAACCACTTATAGCAGCATCAGAGCTACAATTTGTGATCGGATCAGACGCACAAACTCGAAAAAGGTGTCTCATAGGCCCAATATGCCTCCAAGAGCTTCTAGGGTTCCATCGACTACACTTAGATCGGGAATCCCCTGGAGAGGTGCATCTGGATCTTTTAAGCCATTCCCTGTAAGGACCACCACAATTTGAATGCCCTCCGGAAGCTTGCCTAATTTTTTAAGTTTGCAGAGTAGCGCCACAGGAGCACAAGATGCGGGCTCGGCAAAAAGGCCTTCATGAGAAGCCAATTCTTTCTGTGCTGAAAGAATTTCATCGTCAGAAACAGAAAAAAACTGCCCTCGACTTATTTCTACTGCATGCAAAGCTTTCTCCCTATTCACGGGGTTTCCTATGCGTATAGCAGCAGCTATAGTGTCTGGGTTCTCTATCGTATGTCCCAAGACAAGAGGAGCTGCCCCCTCTGCTTGTACCCCTATAAGGCGAGGTATTTTATGAATTTTACCTATTTCTCGATAATACTCCAAGGCTGCTCCGTAGGCGCTAATATTGCCCGCATTGCCTACTGGAAGAACAATCCAATCAGGCATATCTGTCAATTCATCGCAAATCTCCCACGCAGCAGTTCTCTGTCCCAAAAGGCGGAAAGGATTCAAAGAGTTAACAAGCGTAAGTTTTTTCGCTAAAGCTCCTTGATGAGCTAGTTCCAAGGCTTCATCAAAATTTCCTCGAATCGCTACAACTTTGGCTCCATGTATAAGAGCTTGTGTCAGCTTACCAAGAGCCACCTTCCCTGCCGGGAGCAACACGAAGCAAGGCAGCCCTACCAGTGCCGCATAAGCAGCTGCAGAAGCAGAGGTATTACCTGTAGAGGCGCAAATAAAGGCTCTACTCCCCTCCTCTAATGCTTTAGCAGCGGCCATAACCATTCCGCGATCTTTAAAAGACCCCGTTGGATTCAGACCCTCAAATTTTGCCCAAAGAACCACTGATAGTTCTCGGCTGAGATGGCGTAGAGGGAAAAGAGGCGTTTCCCCCTCAAAAAGCGATATACGAGGAGTGGCCTCCGTCAATGGAAGATGCTGTTCATATCGACAAAGGATCCCTAATCTTGGCATCTACTATCTCCCCCTCCTCTCGGCGTTATATTATACATAAAAGCCCACACCACTCCAGCCCCGGAGCGGATGTGGGCTTCACTCGCGATTCCGCTCTACCCTGCGGCGAAGCTAGTCGGAATAGTCTTTATTATCCTTTTTGCTAAGATCTGGCGCTGTTTCTTTATTATAATTGGCCCGAGCTCCCAAAATAGCTTGTTCAGGAGCCCCGTTATAATCCTGCCGTCGAGAAATTACTTCCAGCACTTTTTCCGCTGAGTTTTCTGCATTAAAGGCTTTTATAAAACGCGTAGCCCACTCTTCAGTTTCATCTATGATACGCCCGATGATCTCAGGAGATTCATTCATAATATACTTGCCCATAGGAAGGTTGGATCTTTTATAATTTCCATCTTTACGGCTGTAGCCCTGAGCATCGCACCATTCCACAATTTTCTTCCATGTCTCTTCAGAAACACCTCGGTGAGATTCTTTTACATAAGAACCTTTTTCTGTTATAGCATTTCCTGTATCTGGATCCATCTTGATTCCAAATACTATATTTTGGAAAAGAGTAGCTACATTCCCTTTGTTAATCCCATACTTGGCAAATTTGGCAACTTTTTCTATAGGAGTTCCAGAGATACCATGTTGTGCGATGGAAACACCATAAGGGCGGATTGCCTGAGCTATTTCCAACGTTCGATCAAGGTCGATACCCTCTTGTTGTCCTGTATCGTAAGTCCCATGAAGACTTCCATTGGATATAGCAAGCAAATCAGGGAAAATTCCCCAAGCATTGAGGCCACCGATAAAGAATTTTGCTTCTTCTACTGTTGTCAATTCCCCTGGCCCTTTTATCTCGCCAACTTCCACTTCTAAGCCAAGATAGGCAGGAATATGCATAGCTACATCTCGAGTATTGCACAAATTTTCCCAATCTGGCAGATGAGATGCATCTATAGCAACAGAGGTCCATCCCTTTTGAATAACCGAAGGGATGTGACTCACTGCCTTAAAAAGATCCGCTTCGGATTTAATAGCATAATGATCGACGTGAAGGCCAAAAATTACACCATGCCCCAACTCGGAAGATGTTTTCACTGCATATTCTGGAAGGTTATCAAAATTGCCAGCACAATATGTCGATTCTGACTTTGCAATCTCGATAAAAACAGCAGCATTCAATTTTTTAGCAGCTCTGAAAACTCCTTTTACCGTCAAAGGGTTTCGTGCATTAGCAGCAAGAATAATAGCATTCGCTTCTCTAAAAGCTCGAACAATATCACGACCACTGACTAATCCAACTTCTTCATTTCCCCACAAAGCCTGAACATTCAGAGGGCGTTTTTTCAGCATCTCCTTATATGAGGCGCTGTTCGTTCTCATCCGTTGTCACGCTCCTTGTACAATTTTCATTAATTTTCTATCTCAAAGGTAGACTCCCATAGGATGATATACGATACACTATACCACAAGGTTTTCAACTAAAAAAAAGAGAGGACATCTTATAAAATTAAGATGTCCTCTCTACTTATGAAAAGCCCCTAACGAAGGCCATTCCACATAATTAGAACAATAGCTATAGGAGCAAAAAAACGCAGTATCAAAAGCCACGGTGACATAAAGGCAAAGTTGAGTCTGCCTTTATTGGAAACATTATCTTTGATTCTATCTGTTACAACCCATCCTACAAAAAGGGAGATCAAAAGACCGCCTGTAGTTAAAAGAATGTTATTGCAGATCCAATCCATGGCATCGAGAAAACTCTTACCAAAAAGATTAATGGGATAGGCACCCTGGGAGAGAGCTGATGGAATTCCAAGAAGGAAGATAGCCGTTCCCATAAGAAAGGAACTCTTTCCTCTGCTCCAGCCCAATTCATCTTTACAGTAAGAAACGACCACCTCAAAAAGAGATACCGACGAGGTAAGTGCAGCTATAAAAAGAAGTGCAAAAAAGAGCCCCGACCAAACCATACCACCCCACATCTTCGAAAAGACTGCGGGCAAAGTTATAAAAGTAAGGCCTGCACCTGCTCCCGCATCAATACCAAAAGAGAAAACAGTAGGGAAAATGATTAATCCTGCAAGAAAAGCAACAAGGGTATCAAGAAGAGTAACTATGGCAACTGATTTTGGAATATTTTCATTCTTGCCAATGTAACTGCCAAAAGTAATGAGGACCCCCATGCCGAGAGAAAGGGAATAAAAAGCCTGTCCCAAAGCATCAATAATCGTGCCCCCAGTAACTTTGGAAAAGTCGGGTTTAAGATAAAAAGCAACACCTTTCGATGCTCCGGGAAGCGTCAAAGCCCTGGCAACAAGAATGAGTATGATGACAAAAAGTCCTGGCATGAGGATTTTGCTGGCCCGCTCAATACCTTGTCCAATGCCTTTATACACTACAAGAACAACCATAAGCATAAAAGCAAAAAAAGCAAAAAGAACTTGAGTGGGATTGGCAATAAAGCCTAGAAAAGCATTCTGAGCAGCCGACGTATCATGAAGAGACATGAGGCCTGTGAACGACTTGAAAATATAAGCGAAAGTCCATCCCCCTATAACTGCATAGTACGAGAGGATAATAAAAGCCACAACTAGTCCCATCCAACCAACGATAGGCCAGGCCCCTCCCTTTAGCTCCTTGAAAGCTCCCACTGCATTTTTTTTCGCCGCACGCCCGATGACAAACTCTGCCAGCATTATTGACGCTCCAATAGTGAATGCCAAAATAACGTATATCACTAGAAAAGCTGCTCCTCCATTTTTCCCTGTAATGTAGGGGAAACGCCAAATATTACCAAGACCAATTGCTGATCCTGCTGATGCGAGGAGAAAACCAACTTGGCTTCCCCATTGTTCCCTTTCCGTTTCTTCCTGTTTCACAAAAACCCCTCCTATCAATATTTGAATATTCAAAAAAGAAAGATGCGCAGTGATAAGCCTCATTTATATCTTTAAATATTTAGCTTTTTAAAAATTTAATATGATTATGATAACCGGATAAAAAAAGGGGTCAGACCCTAAAAAGGGTCCGACCCCGAAAAGTCTGCCGGCTAAAAAATCAAATGCCAGTAGGCGCTCCGGAAGAGGACCCGCAGCTAATAATAACTAGGAGTATAATTATTATGTTAATTAAAATATTCCAATTGATATTCACTGCGTTCCCCTCCTTGCTATTAGTGTATTTTGTATCCTTGAAAGTAGCGTTATCTTATATATTATTTTCAGACTTGTCAAATTCTATTTCATTAAATATTTCAAAGCTCTTTCCCGAAGAGGTATTCTTAAAAAATTCAAATCGATCTTCTCGTTACTCTAAAAAGAAAAGGGTTGCAGTTTCATAAAGACCATGATAATATACCCTTCGCTGTGATGGACACAGATATTGGATATATATGATTGGGGAATGGTGCAACGGCAGCACGCCTGACTCTGGATCAGGTAATCCTGGTTCGAATCCAGGTTCCCCAGCCAGTAAAAAAGGCCCCATCGACTAGAGGTCAAGGTCGTCACCCTCTCAAGGTGGAGACACGGGTTCGAATCCCGTTGGGGCTACCATTATAAACGTGTTGCTTAGCGAGAAGATTCGATAAGAGGGCACGGGAAAACTAAAGGGGAAGCTTTTGCTTCCCCTTTTTATTTAAAACTAATTTTCTACCCTTCGCTTCCCTCTTTTAGTCTCTCTTCCCAAGTGATAAACGAGTGATAATAGAGTTGATCTCCATCGTCAATTCCTCGAGTTATCTCTGTAATGTGAGTATGGGTAGCCTCTATTTGCTCAAGTACATACTGAACCGCTGCTTCCGGCATGCTATGTTCCCCACACGTATATATATCGAGAGCCATATACTGCGCTTCAGGCCAAGTATGAACAGAAAGATGCGATTCGCTGATCACTACTACGCCACTTACCCCATTAGGAGGAAATCTGTGAAAGGATACGGACCAAACCTGAGTATGCGCCCTCTTCGCCGCTTCTACAAGTATCTCCTGAAGTTTCTCTACCTGTCCGATAACATCACCACACCCAGAAGCTTCAACAATAAAGTGATATCCTTTTGGTGACATGTACCCTCCTCCTCTTTACGCCTAACAACCATACCTTAGGTTCAAGTGGGATAAGTATATTACAAAAAGAGCAAAAAACACATAAGAAAATAAAAACAATAAAAACCTTTCTTATAAATTTTCTTGATTTAGATATAAGAATAAGGAGATAAAAAAACGGCCTATCTCCTTAAAGATAGACCGCTATATAATCTGGTGGAGCTAAGGGGATTCGAACCCCTGACCTCTTGAATGCCATTCAAGCGCTCTCCCAGCTGAGCTATAGCCCCACATCGCAGAACGTGAGTATTATAAGTAGCTCTAGAGCTTCTGTCAACCTCTAAAACAGTTATTTCCCTCCCGGAGCAAAAATATTCATCTCCTGGTATCCTTTCGGAACTTCGAAAAGGTGATCAGGTATTGTATGTTCTTTTATATCTGAAAGTATCATCTCTGATGTACCAGAAGGGCCTGTCTGAATATGCTTTATAGAGGCTTGGAGTTTCTCAGAAAACCACACTATCATAACACCCATATCAGGATCACGGTATGTATAGCGATATTTGTTACAGTCATATCCATTCACTTTTTCCTTGCCAAGATTCTCCATGACAGCTTTTCCTTGTAAAGTTTCTTCAGCGCTCTTTTGGTCCATAGCTACGTTCCATCCATCCAAAGGTATTTTCAGATACGCTTCTTCTTCCGGCAAAATCACGAGAACATTCCCTTGAAGACCTTCAGAAATAACAATTCGTGCTACCCCGTCCTCCTCTACTTCCTGACGAAATTTTTGTCCCTTTACATAAATACGTCCTGATTCCGTTTCTTCTCCCTCGATATTTATAGTAAAATTCGCCTCAAACTCCACACTCGCTCCAGCAAAACTCCATGACGATAGGCCACATAAAACAAAGATGCCAGTTAATGCAATCAAAATAATTCTATTCCTCACCACATCGCCTCCTTTTTGAAGAATTAGGTAATTCCATATTATTCTACAGTATCGAACATTCATCTACACCTTAAAAATATTAAGGGAAAGCTATCACGTGAAAAAAGGACTAGATACCCTTTCAACTTCCCTCCCTGAGTCTGATTGATTCCCCTAAGAGGCAATGAGAAAATACTTATAGCAACATACATAAAGTAATTTCGCCATGAGCTGAATAATTACATTAAATGTCGCAGCTAGTAATAATACCCAAACACACACATAAAAGGAGTCTTGATAATTGTGAGAAGAAAAACGACATCACTATTGCTAATTGGTCTTCTATTCCTCATATCTTGCGTAAACCTACAACCTGCTTCAGCTGTTAGTCGTGGAGAAATGGCTGAGGTCATAATTAAAACATTAGATCTCCCTCGATGGACAGGACAAGATCGTTTTTCCGATGTGCCCACAGATCATCCGTTTTTTTCTGCAATAGAAACAGCTCGAGCTTATGGGATTATTTTCCCCGGAGAAAAATTTCACCCGGATTTGGAGGCCACACGAATAGAAGCTCTCCATTTTGCTTTCAAAGCCATGGGATGGTCTCACGAAGCAGAAATCGCTCAGTTTTTGGCTCCTCAAGAAAACGAAGATATCCCTCCTTTTATGTTGCCTTCATTATCTCTAGGGGCTCTTTGTTCTCCTCTGGCTCCACAACCCTTCATCAACTTTCCCCGACAAAACCTTGAGAGAGAAGACCTTGCTGAGTTAGCCAACTGGCTTTATTCATGCCGCCGCTCTATGATCTGGGATCAAACTTTTTATGGAGAACACACGAGTCTTCGAATACATAGAGAAAAGGTCGGAACACCACCTATTTCCTGGGCTATTTTTATAACAGAAACACCAGATGCAACTGCTGCACAAAAAATAGAAGCAGAGTTATCTCAAAAAGGGCTCTCTGCTTTTATTATTAATTCTGAAACTACCTACACTGTTTACACAGGACCATACTCTAATTTTGTTAAAGCATGGGAAATATTCGAAACCTTACCTACGGAGTTGGGCGCTAAAATCGTTCCTCACAGTCAACAAAAAAGCGAGGCCCTTTTTTGGGCAGCTCTTCAAACAGAGGGTATCCAGAAAACACCAACCATCATAACAGCTCCATCTTTAGGACAACCACTTTTGCCTCTTAAACACATGACCGACAAAACAAGAGCTGAAGCTGCTATTAATGGTGGCTTTTTCTCTTCGAGAAAACCAATAGGAACCCTCATTGTTCGTGGCATTCCTCTTTCTCCCTCGTATGCACAGCGTTCTGCTATGGGATGGACCGAAGAAGGGGCTACTTTCTGGGGGAATGGAGAATTCCGTGCCCTATTAAGAGACGAATATCGTATAGCCCCTATAACCGATCTTAATTCTGTTCCTCCAGAGAATGGTTTAGGGCTGTTTTCTTCCATAGCAGGACAGTTCTTTAAACCTCTTCCTCTAGATTCAGTTCTTTATCTCTTCGGAAATGACAGTATTTCGGAAGCTGGATCTCTCATTCGTTCTCAGCGAGCTGTTCCAGATAACAGCCTTCTTCTCGCCGCTCGCGGAATAGGCATAGATATGATTAAATCTTTCATCTCTGAAGGAAAAACTATTTCTATGGAAATAGAGTGGCGAGACCCCTCTATGGATGGATCATCTTATGCCCTGCAAGGTGGACCAATGCTTCTCAAAGATGGGCAACTTCAGACACGCAATGAAGGGTTCTCTCAAAAGCTGAGAGAAGAGAAACATCCACGCACTATAGTAGGAACTGACGGACAAAAGGTATGGTGGATAGTAATAGATGGTCGTAACCCATGGCACAGTGGAGGAGCAACGCTTCTAGAAGCAGCTCGCCTCGCTAACGACCTCGGCCTATCCACCGTTTTGAACCTTGACGGAGGAGGGTCTTCCGAACTTGTTTGGAAAGGACAAATTATTAATGCCATTCCTGGGGGAAGAGAGAGACCTCTCCCTTATGGAATCTTTTTCGCACCCAGCACTACTGGCGGGGAGGGATCTCCCGTTTCGTAAAGGAAGGTGTGCTTCCTGAAGTTTGAAGCCTCACACCGGTTTGCGGAATTGCCAAAGGGATACCAGCGTTATCGAAGGCTTCCTTTACTCTAAGACGGTACTCTCTTGACATAGCCCATTGGTCGCCTGGAGTGGTATCAAAAAGCGTTCTCAAAAGAGTAGAGCTGTCAAGAAAATCTAAGATCCCTTGAACTGAAGGTTCGCCAATAAAAAGCGTCGGATTTTCTGCTTTTAAATCAAATGCTACCTTTTCCATAATAGCCATGGCTTTTCGCGTATCTGCATCAAAGGGAATTCTGATTTTAATAGCTGCTCGGGACCAATTTTTTGTGTAATTTGTAACTCCATCAATGCTCCCGTTTGGCATAATAATAAGATTCCCATCTACATCTCTCAAATGGGTGGTGCGAAGGGTTAGTTTCTCAACCGTTCCACTACCCATATTTGTTTGGATCCAATCTCCAACCCCATAATGGTCTTCTATTACCACAAAGATTCCATTTATAAAGTCACGAATAATATTTTGGGCAGCCATAGAAACTCCCAGGCCCGCTAGCCCGACACCTGTTAAAATCGGGGTGATATTAAACCCTAAACTACCTATTATGCTTAGAACAAAAATAGCGCCTATCACCCATTTCACTATATTGAGCGTAATTCCCCTTAATGTTTCAATTCTCTGAAGAGCTACCGGCCGATTACCATTTTTCCCGTTCTTCTCAACTGATCTGTACACTAAAGAAAAACCCCTGGAAATAGCCAATAAAGCAACTTTGTTTACAATAAACCACGTTATAATAATACCTATAATTACCATTATTTGATGGGCAAAAGGGAATGCTGCCTTAATCTGTCCCATATAGCCCCTCCTCAGTTTTTGATTTGTATAGAAAGATCTGGACGAGCTTTTTTCACCGTTGTCAGAAAATCTTCCCATAAAACAACAGGGAAAGTAACTTGCCATCCTTTTCCTGTTTCCTTCATAAAAAAAGCACTAAAAATCTTTTTTCTTTGAATAGTATCAATAGCTATTATTGTGTTCCACGGAAGGAGCTCTTCCTTTTTTTTCCCCCAGCTAGAGAACTCTCGTACTACCCCCTGATCTGACAAAAAAAATCTTACATTTATTCCGCCCATATAAAGACAAATAACCCCTACGCACACATATGGAAGCAACAACTTTAGGTCTGTTATGGAACGAGCAAAAATTTTTCCCATACCTATAGATACAAGCAAAAAACCCACTATCAAAGAAGCTATTCTTGCCCACATCGGATAAGAAAACGAAGAAACTGTCAGCCGATCACCCATGGTTATAGACGCTCCTCTCTTTAGGGGATCCGAATTCGTTTCAACTCGTCTACATTATTCATAATTTCAGTATTTTTACTAAGCTCCTTTATTTCTTTTTCTAAATAAACGTCTTCTAGATCTTTTTGAACTTTTTCAGCAACCTCTTCGTAGGGAGCAAGTTTCCCTCCCTTTTTTTCTATGAGCTGAAGGATATGGTAACCATAATCAGTTTTTATTGGACCACGGAGTTCTCCTGGTTTCATTGAAACGGCATCTTTAAAGGGGTCTGGGAGTTCCTTTTTAGACATCCATCCCATATCCCCTCCTTCTTTTGAAGTAGAAAAATCCAGACTCGTTTCAGCTGCGGCTTTTTCAAAAGGCC
Organism: Aminobacterium sp. UBA4908; assembly: GCF_002398115.1. Lineage (NCBI taxonomy): Bacteria > Thermotogati > Synergistota > Synergistia > Synergistales > Aminobacteriaceae > Aminobacterium > Aminobacterium sp. UBA4908. Next base: position 172,427 of record NZ_DHCG01000007.1, on the reverse strand, counting down.
TGCCCGTTAATATCTGTAAGAGTATAAAACGAGCTTCCGAAGCAGTACCTACTAAAATCTGGCGAAAATGATACGCCTCTTCTGCAGTATAAAGATCAGGGTGGGTTTTATAAAAAGTCTTTAAGGCAGATTCGCTCAAATCCCAATGTTTTGAGGCATCAGAAACATAAGCTTCTGCTAAAATACTTAATCGAGCCCACTTTAAACGTGCCGCTACATCTGAATTATAATAAAGTCCTTTACGTTGGGCTCTATCTGCCAGGACAAGCATATCTGTAATCTGACGTAACAGCTCCCGCTGGTCTCTGTCGCTCATTTGTTGAATTACAAGAGCCGCTAAAGCTTCATCATCATTAGTATGTTGACGTACCAACGATAAAAGTTCATCAATGTTGATAGTCTCACTTTCTACTTTAACAATTGGGGTACCATTTCCTGCCCAAGCTTCCCCCATAAACATTATCAGAAACAAACATAGGAGTAGATTCGTTCCTATGATTTTTCGTCTCATGATTCACGCCTCCTTCAGCGCCTTATGTTCGTCGTGTGATTTCCATCTGGGGCAGATGGATAAGGAATTGGAACGTAGTGAACAGAAGGACGTCCCATCCCAGATTGTGGGTATAATTTCATAATATTGCAAATCTGAGAAGAAAGGTCTGTATTGACAGGCAACCCTAAAGATTGAGCTTCTTCCGCTGTGATAGGATAATCATGAGTCCAGCGCCCCTCAGTCAAAATTTTAGCCAGCTCCTCAGCTTTTTCTTTTTCCATCTTGTCATCTAACAAATGAACGACAAAAGATCGCGTCTGTTTCACCGCTTTACGACTTACATCCGCTAAGATAAGTGTAGAGTCATCTATTTCTGCTACTGGTTTTTCTTCTACGGCTTTCAAGATAGATGCTGCTGGATATTGCCCTATTTGTGGATCTACCGGTCCAAGTACCGCGTGCTTGTCCATTAATATTTCGTCTGCAGCCAAAGCTATCAGAGTTCCTCCGGACATAGCATAATGTGGTACTACTACTGTAACTTTCGCCGGATGCTTCTTTAGGGCATATGCTATTTGTTCTGCAGCAAGGAGAAGTCCGCCTGGTGTATGAATAATAAGGTCAATAGGAGTCCCTTCAGATGTAAGGCGGATAGCTCTCAAAACCTCTTCAGAATCCTCTATATTCAGGAAATTACGGGAAAACATCCCTAAAAATCCCATGCTTTCCTGGCGATGAATTAAAGTGATAATTCTCGTTTTCCGACGTTTCTCACAAGAGCGAAGTGCTGCTATCCTTCGCCATTGTAAAAGTTGTTGTTTTAACTGAGGATAAATAAAAAAGAACAGAAAAAATAAAAGCCAGAAATTGGAAGTATTCATAAGGCATCTCCTCCTTCCCCAATGGGAGAACGATGTCTTTTTATTGTACAAGGGACAACTCTACCTGTCAGCTTAAAAAATCATAAATATTTTATTTATGAGTGCATATTTTATAAAAAAAGCGGCAGCATTATACTGCCGCTTTTTTATGCTTCCTATTCGACATCTTTTTAAAAGTCGTCTCCCCTTTCTCCGCATCAATGGAGATACGACTTCCACGAGTCATTTTGCCCTCCAGAAGCAAATCTGCCAGTTTATCTTCTATTAATTGTTGGATAGTACGACGCAAAGGCCGGGCTCCAAATTTCGGATTATATCCTTTCTCAAGGATAAGAAGTTTTACTCTTTCGCTCACTAAAATATCTATACCCTGGAGAAGCAAGCGTGCCCTTACATCCTGCAACATAATATCGACAATAGAGAGCATCTCCTTTTTATTCAAAGGCCTGAACACGACCATCTCATCAATTCGGTTGATAAATTCCGGTCTGAACATCTTATTTGCTGAGTCCAAGATATCTCCTCGCGTCTTTTTCCAGTTGAAAAAGCCATCTGTTTCGCCAGTGATGGAAAAACCGAGAGACGTTCCTCTAGCTGCATCTTTAGCTCCAACATTACTTGTCATAATAATTACGGCATTGCGAAAATCTACGGTATGTCCTTGACCGTCAGAAAGCCGCCCATCTTCCAAGATTTGCAACAAAATATTAAAAACATCCTGGTGAGCCTTCTCTATTTCATCGAATAAAACGACAGAATAAGGGCGGCGGCGAATAGCTTCGGTGAGTTTACCTCCCTCTTCATACCCAACATAGCCGGGAGGAGCGCCTATCAATTTCGCTACCTCATGTCGTTCCATAAACTCACTCATATCGAGACGAATCATGGCTTCTTCGCTACCAAAAAGAAACTGGGCCAAACATCGTGCCAGCTCTGTTTTTCCTACCCCTGTAGGACCGAGGAACAAAAAACTCCCTATTGGTCGCTTCGGATCTTTCATACCACTCCTCGCCCGACGAATAGCACGGGCCACAGCACTAACAGCTTCTTCTTGCCCAATTAAACGGTGATGTATCTCTTCTTCCATACGAAGGAGCCGTTGTGACTCTTCTTCCGTGAGCTGTGTCACAGGGATACTTGTCCATTCACTTACTATGATGGCTATATCCGCATCTGTAACTAAAGGTTGCTCCTGATGACGTCTAGATTGCCATTCTCTCTTTTTCTGTTCTAATTCCTCAGAGAGTTGCCGCTCAGCATCTCGAAGATTTGCAGCTTTCTCGAATTCCTGTGACGTAACTGCCGCTTCTTTCTCTTTTCGAGCCTCTTCTAAACAACGTTCTACTTCTTTAATGTCTACTGGCGGTTCCATAATTTTTAAACGGGCACGAGCTGCCGCTTCATCTATAAGATCTATCGCTTTATCTGGAAGGAACCTTTCCGTAATATACCGAGCAGAAAGGCGAGCAGCTGCGACAAGGGCTTCGTCAGCAATTTTAACTCGGTGATGAGACTCATATCGATCACGAAGCCCTTCTAGAATCCGTATAGAGTCTTCTACTGTTGGTTCCTCTACCGAAACAGGCTGAAAACGCCGCTCCAGAGCCGCATCTTTTTCTATATGTTTTCGATATTCATCAAGAGTTGTAGCTCCAATAACCTGAAATTCACCCCGGGCCAGACTCGGCTTAAGTATATTCGCAGCATCTACGGCTCCCTCTGCTCCGCCAGCGCCAACAATAGAGTGGATTTCATCTATGAAGATAATTACATCTCCCGCTTCTCTCAACTCTTTAATGAGCTTTCGCATGCGCTCCTCGAATTCTCCTCGGTATTTCGTTCCAGCAACAAGATTACCAATATTAAGCTGAACAACCTTCTTCCCTCGAAGAATTTCGGCAATATCACCATCTTGTATCTTCTGTGCTAATCCTTCAACAATCGCAGTCTTGCCTACACCCGGGTCTCCTATAAGAACCGGATTATTTTTCGTCCTTCTAGCAAGAATCTGAATAACTCGCTGAATTTCTTTGTCCCTTCCAATTACAGGGTCCAGTTCTCCTTTTCTCCCTTTTTCTGTAAGATCAATACCAAGCTGATCGAGAGTTGGCGTCTTGGTCTGCCCGCCTCGTTGGTTATCACCAAGAACATCTGACTGCACCATTCCCTCAGCTTCGCTGTTAGAGATATAATGACTCATCTCTCTCTGTACCACAGTTAAATCTATTCCCATTGAAAAAAGAACTTGAGCTGCTACTCCTTCCCCTTCTGCCAACAAACCAAGCAAAACATGTTCTGTTCCTACATAGTTGACACCCATATTTCTGGCTTCCTTAATAGCAAGGTCAAGAACTCGTTTTGCCCGAGGGCTAAGAGGTAGATCTATAGGCTTTAATATCGGTTGCCCCTTCCCTACCATCTCCTCTATTTGCCGACGTACTTCTTGGAAGTTAACACCAAGGGAAGAGAGAATTTGAGCTGCTACTCCTTCGCCTTCTACTAGGAGACCAAGAAGAATATGCTCTGTGCCAATTACATCGTGACCTAAACGAAGAGCTTCACGATGAGCCAGCTGCACTACTTTTTTCCCTCGTTCCGTAAAAAATTGCCACATGGCCCTCTTTCCTTCCTTTTTCCCTAAAATACTTTCAATCTTCCACTCTCTTTAGATTGCAGCTACGCAAGAGCTAAGCTACGAAGCAGGCGTTTTAAGAGCTCTGCCTGTAATACATTACGTTTATACGGTGAAAGATCGAAATCTGAACTTGCCACTTCATCGACAAAACGCAAAGCAACCTCTATAAGAAGTCGCTCTCGAGAAGAGATTAACTCTCTCTCTTGAAGAGCTGAAAGAAATCGTTTTGCATCTTGCTCTGTAATAGAATCACCAATAATTTCTTTTATATGGTTTACTTTCTCTTCAGGCATGTCATAACAAATTCTCACTATCCGAATATATCCATGGCCACCTCGTTGACTTTCGACGAGATATCCTCTCTCCGGAGTAAAACGACTTCGTAAAACATAGTTGATCTGACTGGGAACACATCCAAAAATTTCTGCTAAATCTTTCCGACGTAAAGAAACAGCTGATTCTTCCTCTTCTTCCTCTAAAAGCCTCATTATATAATCTTCTATTATCTCAGTCAGGCTGGGCATTACACAAACCTCCTACTCAAATTCTTCTATGCTTCTTATTGTAGATATATGGTCAGTATTAGTCAAGATTACAAAGAGGCATCGTCTTTTTTTGACGGAGATATTTCACCAACCCGGCCTTCCTCTCCTCTGCGTATCCTCGCAATGTTATTCCGGTGACGAACTAGCGCAAGAATAGCCATGAAGGAAACGGCTAAAACGTTGGACACGTGAAGGTGAAAAAGCAAAAAAAGAAGAGGGAGGGTAAAAAGAGATAAAATAGAAGCTACTGATACGTACTTGGACCAGCGCATCACTATATACCAAATTCCCCCTGCTATAAGGGCTGCGACAGAGCTCCAAGGCGGAACCATAAAAAAGACAACTCCATATGTTGTCGCTACACCTTTTCCTCCTTTAAAATTCAGCCATAGAGGGAAATTATGACCGCAAATGCTAGCGAAAGCGATAGAAGCCAAAACCACAGGACTCTCAATACCAGCCTTTCTCGCTATGATAAGTATTATTCCCCCTTTTAGCATATCTACAATAGTAACTCCTATTGCCCAAGGTCTTCCCATCAAACGACCTACATTAGTTGCACCAATATTCCCCGAACCAAATGTTCGGATGTCTACGCCTCGAAAGACTTTAGCGCATACATAACCTGTAGGGAAGGAGCCAGTGAGATATGCAGCGAATATCCAAAGCCAGTAAGACATCTCTCTACCTCCTCAACACGAAAGCATCCACCACTACTGCACCCTTTTTATTTACAAAAACAGGGTTGATTTCCAATTGTATAAGTTGACTTTCAGTGCAAGCTATACGAGACAACTTAGTAAGCATCTGGGCCAAAGCTCCTACATCATAGCTCGTTCGTCCCCACGCTCCCCGCAAAAGAGAGTACCCTTTTAACTCTCGTATCATAGCCATTGCATTTACCTCGTCTACTGGGGCGATACGGAGAACGTAATCTCTCACGGCACTTGCATAAACACCGCCAAGCCCCACTGAAAGAACGGGCCCAAACAGGGTATCTAATTTTATAGTAACAACACACTCTATCCCTTCCTGCAACATCTCTTGAACAAGAACTCCCCGAATTTCCGCTTCAGGGTTGGCAAGACGCGCTTTCTCTAACGTCCTACCATAGGCATTACGCAACTCCTCTTCCCCTTCAAGATTCAATGCAATAATTCTGGCCTCGCTCTTATGAACTATATTAGGTGACATGACTTTCAAGGCCACTGGATAGCCTATAATCTCTGCCGCTTCCAAAGCTTCATCAAGAGATTGACATAAATATTCCCGCGTTACGTCTACTCCATGAAAGGCTAGAAGACGTTTAGCATCATACTCCGTCATTTTTTCTGGCAAGGAAAGCAACGCCTCTTCTCCCTTAATAACAGAGCAATCCTCACAGCTAACAGGCATATGCGCATCAAATTGCATAAAAGGAGCACTGAGAGCTGATAATGCCTTGGCACATCGCCGAGTGCTGAGGAAAAAGGGGATTTTTTCTTCCCTCAACATTTCTCGGGACTCTTCTTCAAGCCCTCCCATGGCGCAACAGACTACAGGGTGTTTCTGCAATCTGGCCACTCCTAAAAGAGCTCTCAAAATATTCTTCGTTTCCTGCCCATAACTTTCTGTTAAAACAGCAGCGATCATATCTAGATTGGGAGAATCCATCAACCGCCGAAGTAAATAAGAAATTTCTTCCGTTCCATTAGCCCCTAAAGACGCTATATCGATAGGGTTATTCACATAAACACTAGGAGGCAACTTCTTTCTTAATTCTCGCTGCAAGTCTTCCGGCACAGCTGGTACCTTAAGACCTTCTTCAAAACAACAATCAGAGAGAGCAATACCGGCACCGCGAGAGGAAGAGACTATGGCAGTTTTTCTGCCAGGAGGCGAATCAAAAGAGTTATACATAGCAGCAAAATTTATTATCTCATCAGTATCTCGTATAGAAAAAATGCCAAACTGCTTAAAAGCTGCATCCCAAATAGCAGCATTCCCGGGAAGAGCTGCTACGTGGCTAGGGATCGCCTGGCGAGAAGAGACGTTTCGCCCTGCTTTTAAAACCCCTACTCGAACCTTGCGCCTATTAGCCTCTCGGGCCAACCTCAAAAAGGCAATTCCATCTTGTAGCCCTTCAAGGCAAAAAAGAAGAAGTTTAATGTTTGGATCTCTTAATATCCATTCTCCTATTTCAACAACATTGACATCTGAAGTGCCTCCAGTTGTCACCACATACTTAAAGCCTGTGCCCGCTTGACAAGCTGCAGAAGCTATAGAAAATCCCAGATCTCCACTTTGAGAAACGAGAGCTACTCGTAGATTTTCTCCCTGTTCTAAATAGCCCTGAAAGGGAGAAATGACAATGTGATCTCTCTGATTTATAAATCCCATGGAATCTGGCCCCAACACACGAAAAAGCGCTTTAGGCTGCTTGACTGTAAAAATTTCTTTTCTTGGTAATCTCCATTCTCCGCTCTGTTCAGATGCAAGCTGGAGAACAAAAGGAACATTTCTATCAGCACAAAGATGAAACCAATGGGAAGAACGTAAAGGAGGTACATCCAGTACAGCCAAATCTACACCTGACGGAAGATCTCTTTCGTTTTTTACTTCAAAAAGAGTCCCATTAAAAGTTCGCAATCTTTCCCATGCACGACGACAAGCTCCGCTCCAAGCCGTTCCTTCACCAATAAAAGCTATGGAACATGGATTAAATAACTTTTCAAAATTTACTTCAGAAACCATGGAGAAGAGCCCCCTTATATATAGGCATAATATCCGTATTCCCGATAATATTTGATGTTATTGTACATTTACTTGGAGAGAAGAGATACGTTTTATCATACTATAGATATCTTACTAAACTACATACCCAAGTTCGTTGAGCTTGGCCTGTTTTTACACATCCAAATCCTCACTCGGAACAAAAGCAAGAGGGAGAGCTCTTCGCTCTCCCTCTCCTTCATTCTCTTGAAAATAAGGGATCTAATTCCCCAAACCTTTAATTCGATCAGAACCCTTTTTAATGCCTGAAGCAACAAGATCCTTACCCTGCAGAATATCCCATTTTAAGTTCAAGACCAACAGGAACAGGGCAGAAAAACCATCAACTCTCCAATCCGCATTTTCCTTCTCAAAAGCTTTCCCCACTGTTTCGAGCTGCTCTATGCCATACCCATCTTTCCTTACCTCTTCAAGAAAGTCCTCCAGATCTTCTATAGTATTAATTTCTGCTGCTTGTAAAATATTATGAAGATACGTGAAGCTCTCAGCTAAATACTCTTCTGTGGGGTAATAGGCCGGGAACCCTGCCTTTACTGCATTAGCAGCCCACTCTTCTGGGATTTCAAGATGTTCTTTAAAATAATCAGCTAAGGCCTGACGAGTCAACGGACGACTTTCCAGTTCTGAAGCTGAAAAAGGTTCTGTCCGAACAGGCGCTACAGGTACTGCTGATTCTTTTGTTGATTCCCATAAATCTAAAAATCCCTCATCCGCCTCCTCCAAAAGAGCGCTGAGACGAAGTAACTTTCTTTTCAGTTTTTTCTGAGTAAGCGAGTCAGTGGCGGTATGGCTGACTTTGGGAGCTATACTAGCCCAGGCCTCTTGAATCACTGTTCTGACTTGCACCGTGCATTTCAAATCCCGATATTGACTCCACTCACGAAGTCGTGAACGTTCAGAAGAAAGAGAGACTACATAAGAAATTGCCGGATAACCAAATCTCTCCGGATCATCTACCAAGCTAGAAGTGGTAACAGAATGAGCTAAATCCACAAGGAACTCTTGTTGAAGAATTTTTTCGACCTTGCGAACATCTTCTGGGAAATGGAGCAACACACGAATCTGAGAGAGATCAGGAAATGCGTCAAGAGAAGAAATAACATCTTCTCCTCTTCCCATTAATTCTGACATAAAGTCATCAGGATTCTTCGCCCACCCTTGAACCCCATAAACCGCCATATCGTCTTGTCTAATCAAGTCTTGAACAAGATTTTTAACACGCATTGTAAACTCTTCATAGAGGGAAAGCTTTTCTAAATAAACCCTTCCCCATTCTTCAGCCTTCCGACCTTCCATTCATTAATCACCGCCTATTAATGATAGATCTTATCCCATCTGCACCACTGAAATACGTGGCCCCCATAGCTATTTTGTTGAGACAGAGGCCGCAAAGCCGTCTGTAGTATATATTAAATCAACCTTCTTGAAAAGGATTACTCATTTTATCCCCCATATTGAGGGAATTCGCAAGAACCAATCTAAAACGAGCTATAAAAAGGTTATCAGGTGCCAACTTTCGAGCTCTCTCTATAGCTTCCCAAGCCTCTTTGGGTCTATCTGCCTGAAAAGCCGCATGAGCTAAAAGCGAAGAATAAAAAGCTTCGTTACTCACAACTATATTTTTGGATTTTCCGCTATTTTCTACCTGCTCATTCTGCAAAGCATCCCATGCCTGACACATCATCAAGTACACCTGTCTGTCTCCTGGATTTATTTCTATAGCTTGACGTAGTGAGTCCAACCTCTTTACCTGGTTTTGAATCATAACATCTCCACCAAGGGATATCGCTTCATACGAGTAACGCACTGGAAGAAAAGTTTTAGACTTCGGGAAAGACAATGGAACCACCAGAGAAACTCCCTCCGGCTGAGAAGCTTTTTCCAGAGTAAAAAGATATTCCCAGCCAGTTCTTAAAAGCTCCTGATTTTGCTTCTGCTGACAAAGCTCTTTCATACGTTCTATAAGTACGTCACGACTATTCCTCTTCTTTTCTGCTTCTACTGAAAGAGCTACAGATTGAGGAGCAAAAAATTTCTTAAGGTCTGACTTCCCAGAATAAACTGGCACTCTTTTCCCTCTTTCAGGGAGGGATGGCTTTGATGGAAGGAGATCGATTTCTCCCTCTTTCATCTTTGTTACTTCATGTTCTCTTCTTTTTTCTTTTTCCTGCATTGATCTTTTCAGTTTTTCTATAGATTGAGAAAGAGCCTCTTCATCAGGATGCTTTTCAAGTAACACTTCATAAAATTCAAGAGCTTTTCCATAGTCTTCCATACTCTCAAAACAAAAAGCACGCCCTCGAAGAGCATCATCATCGTCAGGACTCAATTCCAAAATTTCTCGATAATACTGTTCTGCCTCTCTGTAATGTTGAAATAGCAAAGCCCGTTTGGCTAGTCCTTTTCTTTCTTCTATAAGAGCAGTACGTAACTTCTCTTCTTCCATCGCTTCTTCTTTCAAAAAAAACTGTTGAATAGATGTAATCTTCTTCAGTATTTCCTCATTCTCTGGTTGTAATTGTAAGGCCTCTTGGTATAAAGGGAGGGCATTCTTGAAGTCCTCTTTATCAAAAAAGCAATGAGCCGCCCCTAGCAGAGCCTGCAGATTAATGCGATCTCTTCGTAAAACCTCGTTATACGATTGTAATGCCTTCTCTTTCGAGTTAAGTGAGAAAAAGAGGTCTCCCAACCTAAGATAAGCTATACTATTTTCAGGATCTTGTTGTAGAACACGAAAATACGCATCTATAGCTTCCCCCTTGTCTCCCGCGTTCTCCAAAACTCTGCCTAACGCCAAAAGAGCCTCTATAAAATAAGGCTCTTTCTTTAACGCCCAGTTGTAATAATTAAGAGCTCGCTCATACTGTCCGTCGTTAAAGTAGCGATTTCCGCGGTCCAACAAAACCTCGGGAGTCGTATGTGTATAATAAAAATAAGCTCCAACAGCAGTAGCGCCTAAAGCCGCTCCAATTATTGTTCTATGCCGAAAAACAAAAGCTTCGCCACGTTTTTTCTCAACAGGCTGCTTCACAGATTCTTCTACTATCTCTAAAGGCTCACTAAAATTCTTTTCCTCGCCTTGCTCGTCTAACTGAAGTTCTTCACTAAGGACATTGTTTACTTCAGATTTTTCCCCATATATCTGATCTATCAATTCCTCAGGCTCAATATGCTCCTCTAAATTTTCAGCATATTCTAACTCCTCAGACAAGCCAGAAGTAGCCAATAAATCCCACGCTTCAGGAAGACCCTGTCCTTCTAAAAAACTCTCAGAGAACTCTTTCCCCTCTTTTAACTCCAAAGAGAGTTCTTCCTCTACAACCTCAGCTTCCATTTCCTCTTCTTCTGCATCAGAAGCCAAAGCCACCACAGGAAGCCCCAAACTTCTCAGCTCTCTCGCAGAAACCTCGTTTTTTTCGTGACTTCTGTTTATAGAGGCGACAAGGAGCCCCAGGTTCTTATTGGAATGCGACACTTCCATCGTTTCTTCGCGAAGCCAATCTTCCAAGCTTTTTTTCACCCCAAGTGCCCCTTTCTACTAATCTTCAACAAATCTCCACTTTACATATCATTAAAAAGTGTACCAATATTGATATTATCCTGCAATCCCAACTTACCTCTTTTCTTCAGGATATTCATGACTCTATTTTTGATACGCTCTCGATGAGAACCAGGCCAGAATACTCGCCCACAAGAAGGGCACTGAGTAAATTCATGATAAAACATTCGAGTTAGAGGTTCCAACTGATCAAGTATGGCTTCTTTAGATACCATGCGCAATATTTTATTACAATATGTACATCTGGAAAAAGGCTGGAGCCACTGAAAAAGAGAATAGAAATCAATAACCTCCTGCAATTGTTGCCAAGGAGATTCGGTACGTACCAGGTGCCCAAAAACAACAGTTTTACGTTTCAGCAACAAACGATCTCTCGTTAAGACAATACGATCTTCTCGCAGCGCTAACTCCGCTATCTGACTGTCTTTCCACTCCTGTTCATAAGCAGTATCAAGCCCCATAAGCCGGAGCAAAGAAGCCAGCTTCCCCACATTGACATCCGCAACAAAACGTGGCATTTCGAGAGCGTCAGGGCGCAAGAACGACTTTTTTGTCACATCCATGGGGGGAGTTATAGGAAAAACATCTACGAAATCTCCTCCTATTATTATTCGGTCAAAGTCTGATAAAACTCCATTTACATAAATAGTTCCTACTTCTGTGTGGGGAACTCCACATGCTTCTATGCCATCTTTCACCGATGTGGATCGTCTAATGACATGCATCATTTGTGGTGGTTCTTTAAGGGTAGGATGAAGGAAGAAATCAAGATTCCCATAAAATGTTATCCGGATCTCCACCTCTTCACCCTCTTTCTCGTGTCATAAAAATATTTGTATATTATAATTATTTTATGAGATGCATATTAGTGATACTTGATGGACTTGGCGATAAAGGCATTCCTGCTTTAGGAGGTCACACGCCCCTTCAAGTTGCCCGGACTCCGAATCTCGATCAGATTGCGGCAGCAGGGGTATGTGGCTTATATCATAGTTGTCTTCAGGGGCAAGCTATGCCCAGCGAAATGGCCCATTTCGTCATGTTTGGTTATGACCTCGCTCAATTTCCAGGTCGAGGGTATATAGAAATGCGTGCTGAAGGTTTTCCAGTCCATTCCGGGGATGTAGCCCTTCTTTCTCGAACCTTCTCTGTGAAAAAGGAAAAAGAGATGTTCATTCTGAAGGTAGAAAAAATGAATATTGACAAAGAAACCCTGGCCCCCCTCCATAAAGCGATACGCTTCTACTACGAAAAGGGCGTGGAAATAGAATTTATTCCCACTAAAGGGATCGCTGGACTATCTATTATGAGAGGCCCTGGATTATCTGCGGAGATTACCGATTCCAATCCTATTTACGAAAATCGCCCTATCATGAAAGTCCTACCTCGCCAAGACGCAAAAAACCCCGCTGCAGCCAATTATACTGCAGAAATACTTAATAAATACCTTCTCTGGTCTTACAATATTCTTTCAAATCACCCCATAAATAAGGCAAGGGAAAAGGAGCATACCCCTCCTATCAACTTCATAGGCCTTCAACGGGCGGGACAACATCAACCTCTCACTCCTTTTTCTCAAAAATGGGGACTTAAGGCTCTCTGCATTGCTTCCGGAGCAATTTATTATGGCCTTTGTTCCACACTAGGCATGGATGTTTTACACGTGCAAGATACAGAAGACCCTGGAAAAGATTTGGAAAAGCGCCTCCGTTTAGCTTATGAAGCAAAAGGTTACGATTTTATTTATGTCCACACTAAAGCTACAGATGAAGCCGCCCATGAAAGAAAACCAGATTTGAAAATAAGAGTCATAGAAGCCCTCGATCACGCTTTTAAATTTGCAAGGGACGTCTTTATCCCCGACGAAGACGTTCTTTTAGTCGTCACTTCTGACCATTCCACTGCTAGCATAGGAAACATGATTCACTCTGGAGAAACAGTTCCCATCGTGATGAAAGGGAAATATACGCGACGAGATAGTGTAGATACATTCGATGAAATAAGCTGTGCTCTTGGAGGTTTGGGGATTTTACGCCAACACGAACTTATGTATATGATCCTAAACCTTCTCGATCGCGGGAAACTGGGAGGACTTATGGACTCCCCCGTAGATCAGCCCTATTATCCAGGCCCATATATCCCATTGAAAGGGTGAGTGTCATGGACGAACGGATGAAAAAAATTCTGATGGAAAAACCAGATCTAGTCAGTAAATTCCCTTCTTGGATGATCTCTCCTGAATCTCTTGAACGCATGAACAAAAATAAAAATCTTGTAATCTTGGAAATAGCTGGGCGGGATAGTTTTGCTGCTCTATTTAAATATATGGAATCTCATGACATTGATGGAATACTTCCTACCATCGCCTATACTGGAACCGAGTTCGGCGACTGGCACTGTCTTTTTGATAATATCAAATATCTCCAAGGCCGTCTTCTTACCACTTACATTTCAATGTATCCTCCAGTGCTTATGGGGGCCCCTCGTTTATGGGCCATGCTTTGCGGAGCCACTACTGCCTTGTCGCTGTCCAGATATGGTTTTTATTCACCGTGTATAGGTTGCCATCTTTATCTTCATGCCCTTCGAATTCCGCTGGCTCTCTCTTTGGGGAAAGTTCCTGTTATAACAGGAGAAAGGGAATCACATGACGGCGTTATTAAGATCAACCAACTTCGAATAGCGCTTGAAGGGTATAGAGAACTATATAACACCTTTGCTCTTCCTTTGGAAATGCCTTTACAACATATTAGTCAGAATCGAGAGATAGAAAAGCTTTTAGGCATCCCTTGGGAAAGAGGAAAAAGACAACTGGACTGTGTTTTAAGCGGGAACTACGTAGATGAGGATGGAAACGTTTCTTACTCTGAAAAAGCTATCCATCGCTATCTAACCGAATTTGCCATACCAACAGTCCAAAAATGGCTTGAAGAAATTTTGAATGATTAAAAATAAGCGTAACTGAATCATATACGATTCTAAAAGAATAAAAAAATAGGGAATACCTTAAGGTATTCCCTATCTCTTTTCTAAAATGGTGCGGAGGGGGAGACTCGAACTCCCACAGCCTCGCGGCCACAAGGTCCTTAGCCTTGCGCGTCTACCCGTTCCGCCACCCCCGCAGAACGACGGTTATTATAATGGGCCTTGCCCATTAAGTCAATACAGAGGGAGAAAAAAGCTTAAAATTCCCTTCTCTCCTTAATACGGGCAGCCTTTCCACTTAAATCTCTCAGGTAATATAGCTTCGCCCTACGAACCTTACCAAGACGTTTGACTTCAATCTTGTCAACGGTAGGACAATGTAAGGGGAAAATTCTTTCCACCCCGACCCCATTAGAAATTTTTCTTACGGTAAAAGTCTCGTTGACCCCACCATGTTTACGGGCAATAACAACCCCTTCAAAAACCTGAATACGCTCTCGAGCTCCTTCTGTAACTTTAACGTGGACTCGTACAGTATCTCCAGGACGGAACTCTGGTGTTTCGCTTTTCATATATTTTTTTTCAACCAGTTTAATGGCATCCATAGCTAACCCTCCTTACTCACAATAAAATGTCTTTATCTCCAACCGAAGAACCTATCGAGAATAACCCCGACGGCCGTTCGGACTGAGAGGTGGTTATAATCTTCATAACCTCCAGAGAGAGGCTGTAAAACTTCTGAACATTGATCTAATACTTCATCCGGAAGACCAGAAGCTGTTCCAAAAAGGAAAAGAACCGGTTTTTGTTCTTCCAGAATAGACCTTTTCACTTCCAACCAGTGCACCGATCCAGGAAATGTTCTGGCTGTTGTTCCAATAATAGTGGGTTTTTCACGTTCTTTGCTTACGATCCACTCAATAGCCTTCTCTAAAGTAGCGACTGTTTTCATCTCTTTAAAGGCTTCTGCTCGGCTAGGATTAAAGAGAGCACCATAACCTTCCATCCAATGGTCTGCCATAGTCTTTGCCAATTCTCGCTGGCTTTTTAATGGCGTCACAACCAAAAATTTTCGAACGCCATAGGTTTTGCAAGAACGGCCTATATCAGAGAGATCTAGCCCTGTAATAGCAGCTGTAGTCACTTCCCCTGCCCTATTGAGAACTGGATGATGAACTAATGCCAGATAAACTCCCTTTTGAAGGTACGACGTAATATTGGCTCTACTTAAAAGATCCGGGCGTCGTCGCAATGTCCTTTGTACTGCCTGGAGATCCCGCCATTTGGTTATTTCTTTTTCGTTACCTGATAGAAGCACTGGTGGAACTTTTACCCCTTTCCATTCCGACGGACGAGTGTAGTGTGGAAAATCCAACATCCCTCTAAAAAAAGAGTCTTCTTCCACTGCTTTGTCCCGACCTACAACCCCTGGGACGAGACGGGCCATAGAATCTATAATGGCCATAGTAGGAATTTCTCCTCCAGTCAGAACGAAATCCCCCAGAGAAACTTCAAGATCTACATACTTTTCTACAAAACGTTCGTCTATCCCCTCATAATGGCCGCAAATAATAACAATATCTTCCCGAGAAGCGAGAGACTCTACCATTTCTTGAGTTAACATTGCCCCTTGAGGGCTCGGATATACAACCCACGAATTCTGGCTTCGCTCTTTAGCTTTATCCAAAGCTTTTACAAGAGGCCCTGGCATTAAGACCATTCCGCCGCTTCCAAAGGAATAATCGTCAATTTGCCGATAATTGCCCAATCCATACTCTCGGAGATTAACTACATCTACCTGAATTACTCCAGATTCAATAGCTCTTCCAATAATGCTTGTAGATAAGAAATCTTGAAAAAATTCTGGGAAGGCCGTAATGATAGTAACATGCATTATTCCCACAATCCTTCTATTAACTCTATTTCCATAACCTGATTGTCAATGTCCACATTTTTAATGAATTCTGAAACTGCCGGAATATAGTGTTCTTTCCCGTCCTCATCAAGGATTACATAAACATCGACAGGGCCAGTAGCAAGCACGGAATGAACTTTTCCAAGGTAACGGCTACTTCTCTTTTCATAGACCCGAATACCTATAAGATCGTCCACCCAATACTCTCCCTCCTCCAAAGCTATCCGCTCCTCTGGAGGGATCATGATCAAGTTGCCTTTCAAGGCTTCAGCACTTTCGCGATCTTTCAGTTCCTCGGTTAAAGCTACTACAATGCTTTTTCCTGCTATAACTTTCAGCTCTCGAACAGTAAGAACGGTTATTTGCGTCAAATCTTCTCCGTAGACCACAAGCTCTGCCATCAATCGGAAACGCTCGGGGAAATCAGTAAGAGGAAAAATTTTAATTCCACCAGCCACTCCATGCGCCCCAACGATTTTACCAATAGCTATCAGGTCTCGGTTACTCACGCTCATTCACCTCAATCAGCGTCAATATCCACTTCTACCCGCTCATTAGCCTTTACAGCCGCAGCCTTAGCCACTAGGCGTATAGCGTTGATCGTTGCGCCTCGTTTCCCTATCACTCGCCCCACATCTTCCGGTGCAACGCGTACATTGACCATTACAATACCTCGGTCATTCACCTCAGATGTAACTTCAACTTTTTCGGGCTCCGTGACAAGATGCTCCACTATGTACTGTACAAGTTCTTTATAGCTGGGCATCATTAATCAGCAGAAGTCTGTTCTGCTGCAAACTTCTCCCACACACCAGCCATTTTCAGTATTCCACGAGCTGTATCAGAAGGAGAAGCACCGTTCTTCAGCCAATACAGAGCTTTTTCCTCATCGATCTTAATCTCCGCAGGGTCATACATAGGATTGTATGTACCAAGAAGTTCGATGAACCTCCCATCTCTCGGAGAACGAGAGTCAGCTACTACAAGCCGATAATATGGATTTTTCTTGCGCCCAAATCGAGCTAAGCGAATACGAACTGCCATAGAGTAAGACACCTCCTGTTTTCATAAAAAATAGAATTTCTATTTATACCCTTTTCTAAAAGGGGAATCCTCCACCACCACCGAAAAGACCTTTCGGGAGATGGAATCCTTTTTTACCCTTTCCCATATATTTCCAAAGCTGTTTCATTTGATCATATTGCTTAAGAAGCTGGTTTACCATCTGGACACTCGTCCCTGAACCTTCCGCAATTCGTCGACGTCGGCTCCCCTTAATAATTTGAGGATTTCGACGTTCCTCAATTGTCATAGATTGGATAATAGCTTTCGACTGTTTAAGTCGTTTAGGGTCGAGCTCAGCATTTTTTAGGTCTTTCATTTTCCCGAAGCCGGGCAGCATATCAATAACCTTGTCGAGAGGACCGAGCTTCTCTATCTGTTCAAACTGTAAAAGCAGATCTTCCATAGTCAGCTTATCTTTTTTAAGGCTTTTAGAAATCTTTTCTACATCTTCTTGAGATGTTACTTGCTGAACTTTTTCCGCCAGCCCCATCACATCGCCCATACCCATAATGCGCTGGGCCATACGTTTAGCGTCAAAAAGCTCAAGGGCCTCTGTTCCTTCTCCTACCCCCGCAAACTTAATAGGTACTTGTGTAGTTGCGCGAATGGCAAGAGCGGCACCTCCACGAGCATCGCCATCAAGTTTACTTAAAATAACCCCAGAGAGAGAGAGTTTCTCATGGAAACTGGAAGCCACTTTCACTGCTTCCTGACCTGTCATGGCATCTACTACCAATAAAATCTCGTGAGGTTGCACGCTGCTTTTCAGTTTGAAAAGCTCATCCATAAGCTCTTCATCTACGTGAAGACGACCTGCTGTATCTAAAATAATAACGTCGTTTAAGTGACCCTCTGCATAAGACAAAGCCTCTTTTGCTACTTTGACAACGTCTTGAGTGTTATCTTTCGGTCCATAAAATCCAACTTTACTTTGTTCTGCTAAAACCTTGAGCTGCTCTATAGCCGCAGGACGGCGAAGATCACAAGCTACCACGAGAGGGCTGTGCCCTTTCTGCAACCGCCTGGCTAATTTTACAGCACTCGTAGTCTTACCACTTCCCTGCAAACCAACCATCATTAACAGCGTTGGTGGCTTGGGAGAAATCACTAAAGGGGCAACTTCAGAACCCATGAGATTAACAAGTTCCTCATAAACAATGGCTATAACTTGCTGGCCTGGCGTAATAGATTCAAGAACATCTCGGCCAACACAGCGCTGGCGAATGGATTCTACTAAAGTCTTTACTACTTTATAATCCACATCAGCTTCAAGCAACGCTCGCCGCACTTCTCTCAAAGCAGCATTTACATCTTCTTCAGAAAGTTTCCCTTTCCCTTTAAGTTTGTCAAATACTGCTTCAAGACGCTCTTTCAATGCATCAAACATTGTTCAATTCCTCCCACCAAAAAGGGCGGACATCATTTGTCCCAGCATCGTTCTTCCAGGCGCTGAATTCTCTTCTCGAGCTCCTCTATTCGACTGCAGATACCAAGAAGTCCTTCTAACTCACTCAGTCTAGATCGAGCTCGAGAAAGGAGATCGAAAGCTGCCTGACGGCTGGTTTCCAAGCGCTCCGCCATTTCGGAAACAGAGAGATCAGAAAACTCATGATATTCATAAGCCTCTCTCTGCTTTTCCGTAAGTAGTGGCGAATAAAGATCGTATAATTTGTTCAAATAAACCCGTCGTTCAAGAAGATCTTCCTCATCCATTTCATTATCCTCCTCTTAAAACAGAGCGATTATACGTCGCTCCTTTATAGGTGTCAAGATCTTTTTCTTTACATAAAGTCTAGACAAAAATCCTCTTTCTTGCAATCATAGAGTTATTATTCAGTTCTATAAGGGCTTAAAAGGAGGCGTTACTATGTCTGATACGAAAAATCCATTTATCGCTGCTCAAAACGCTAGCAACCGACAACTGGGGCTTAGCGCAGTAAAGGCTCTTTCATCAAAAGGGTTTAATGCCGTATTTGTCAACACCAAGGAAGAAGCTCTTGAAGAGGTTCTCAAGCTCATTCCAGAAAAAACGACAGTGGGAATTCCAGGCAGTGTGACTATTAGGCAAATTGGCGCTCTGGAAAAATTAATGGAACGCGGCTGTACTATCGCCCATCACTGGGATCCTTCTTTAACACCAGAACAAAAAAACGAAGTACTCAAGCGAGAATTCTTATCCGACTATTTTTTGACAAGCTCAAATGCCCTGACACTAGATGGAATGCTCGTCAATATAGACGGAACAGGGAACCGTGTTAGTGCCATGGCATGGGGAACAAATACCCTCATTTTCGTAGTAGGAATTAATAAAATAGCTAAAGATGTAGACAGTGCGTTGGTTCGCATACGAAATAACGCCACTCCTCCCAATGCAACGCGACTCCACATTGACACACCGTGTACACATGTAGGCCATTGCGTAAACTGCGATAGTCCTCAACGAGTATGCAGAGCTGTTCTCATTCTTGAGCGACCTACAACAGGTCGAAAAACTCACGTTATAGTGGTAGGGGAATCTCTTGGGTACTAAGTACCATTTCTATATCACCCCCTCCTTTGCATATGAATGCATTAATGCATTCTTTCTATTTCTCGTGTAAACTTAACGAACTTAAGGAGGGATGACTTAATGCCCAAAAGAGGAAAGATCGCATTGGTTGTAGCTGGAGGCCAGATGAGCCTAAAGGGGGAAGAAGAAACAAGCCGCCAGTCCTCTAAAAGTGGAGAGACCATGCTTTCTTGGCTTCCAAAAGATTTGCCTTTTGAAATCATATTAGTTGACTGGAGTCATCAACCTAGCAGTCACTACACAATGCGTATGACTACCGACCTCGTTCAGATTCTCAATAAATTGGTTGTAGATGGGATCGACGGCATTGTAGTTTCCAGTGGTACAGACACTCTTGAAGAGATGTCATATCTTGCAGATCTTATGTGGACATATCCTCAGCCTGTTATATTTACAGCTGCTACTCGCCCGTATGAAGAGATCGGGTCTGATGCCGTGCTCAATCTCACTCAAGCTGTAATCGCTGCTTCTTCTCAAAAATGCTGGGGACTTGGAGTACTTGTTTGTATGCAGGATCAGCTTTTTGCCGCATCAGAAATTACAGAGAGTGCAAATCATAGAAGAAATGCTTTTCTAGCACCTGATCGAGGGCCAGTAGGAGAAGTTATGGGGAAAAACATTGATATTCTTCGCCTTCATAAGAGGGGAAAGGTCTTAGCAGGCTCTTTCGCCCCCGCAAGAAACGTAGAGCTTGTTACGTCAAGTTTAGGTGGCGGAGAGCTTGTCCTCAAGCTGCTAGCAGAAACATCTGAAAAGGATCTAGACGGATTGGTAGTAGCCGGATTTGGCGACGGCTCTGTGCCTCCGTCATGGATACCCTTTCTGCGGAAAATACTAAGAGACAATATTCCAATAGTTATTACTTCCCGTTGCATAAAGGGGAGGACCCGTCCTTCTTACACTTTCGAAGGAAGCCTTGACCGTTTACTCGAGTTAGGGGCCTATGATGGCGGAAGCCTGAAACCTGTCCAAGCCAGATTGAAACTAGCAGTAGCTCTTGGTGCAGGATTAAAAGGAAACGATTTGCAAAAATATTTGCTTGACTTGTAAAAAAACAGCTGCCCTGGCTTCAGGGCAGCTGAATTATTCTCTTACCGAATCATGAACACGACATCATATATCATCTTACCGGCGGAAATAAAGACTACGACAGCTAAAATCCACCGGAGCCACTTATTCCCCTTAACGAGGCTAAATTTGGCTCCTATAAAACCACCTATCATCGTTCCCAAAGCTATCGCCACTCCAGCGCCTATCTGAACAAGTCCTCGCGAGGCAAAAAGAAGCAAACTAATGCATGTGTAACTTAAAATAACGACAACTTTAATAGCATTAGAGTGTAAAAGGTCGTATCCGGCAAGGCCTGCTAAAGCCCAGATGAAGAAGAAACCAACACCCGCCTGAATGAAGCCACCATATACCCCTATAAAGAAAAAAACAATCTGAAGGACCCAAGGGGGAACTTTACGCTGAAACTGCCTCTCCCACATTTTAGGCTTCATTACAAGCTGAACAGCCATAATAGAGATAAGTATAGATACTACAATTCTTAACACTGCTTCATTCAACTCTAACGCTAAGAATGTTCCTGCTACAGATCCTAAACATGCTGGAAGAACAAAAAAGAAGGCTTCCCTTAGGGTGAAAGTTTTCTCTTTATAAAACTTGCTGGAAGCCACAATATTTTGCATCAAAATTCCAATGCGGTTCGTAGCATTGGCAACACTCATGTCCATTCCTAAAAAAACAAGGAGCGGAAGGGTTAACATACTTCCGCCTCCTGCCGTCACATTTACGAAACCAGAAATTACTCCTGCTAGAAATAAAAGACATCCGCCCAATAAACTCATCTTTTTTATGCTCCGATTGTAATACGAGATTTATAGTTAAAAATAATTCCAACTTCATGATACAATCAAAAAGAAACTATTTCCCACCGGGAGGTGAAGAAATGAAGTATGCAGCCACTGACGAAATGATCGTTATAAGACTCACAGATGGCGAAGAACTCCATGGATCCATCAGTTATGTCTGCAAAGAACGTGATGTAGATTCGGCAGTAATTGTATCAGCAGCAGGCATGGTGGGAAGCGTTACTTTCGGCTGGTTCAACGGACGAGAGTACGAGACAGCTTCCTATAACGAAGTACTGGAACTCTCGGCCTTAGGGGGGAATATCAGTTACAAAAAAGAAGGCATTTACCCCCACATTCACGCTGTTCTTAGCCGCCCAGATCACACATGCCTTGCTGGGCACATCCTTCGGGCAATTACGTACCACAATTTGGAGATATGCCTCGTTCCCTTAAAAACTATTTATCTAAACAGAGAGTTCGATGAATGGTTTGAGGCACTCGCCCCTGAAAAAAGACTATAGCTTCAGCCAAACATGCAATATGCAATGTTAAAGGGAAGTACTGCTACTTTTTTATGTCTGCCTTTTCTCCTGCTGCAATTGCCATAAGTTCCTCTGGGGAAATAGGAAAAAAGGCGTGATCAGTTCCAGCTGCAGCCCAAACTAAATCGTACTGAAAAAGATCCTCGTCAAGAAAGGCGGGGATCTTTTCTACATATCCTATCGGCGGAACCCCTCCTATTCTATATCCAGAGTAAGTATAAACAAAGTCGGGAGAAGCCATTTTAACTTTTCGAACACAAAGCCTTTGCTTTATTTTCTTCAAATCCACTTTGTTAGGGCCAGACATGAGAGCTAAAACAGGTTCTTCATCAGCTAATAAGACCAAAGTCTTCAAAATATGCTCTGCAGGAGCTCCAACTGCCTTTGCCGCGTCTTCAACGGTAAAAATCGTCTCATGACTTATTTTTATTTCTCCCTTATAGCCATGATTATCCAAAAAAGATTTAACCCTGTCTATAGGATCAAAGTCCGCTCCAGTAGACACCTGCTACACCTCCTGATTTTATTTATTCTCTGCCTTTTTCCGTAAAAAAGAGAGCAACAGTTCCATTGCTCGAGTAGAGATGGTGCCATAGGTAATATAAAAAGAGCGCATTAATGCTGGGGAAAAAGGAATTGGGACCAAACGAGGATTTTTTTCCACAGCTATTTTCGATACAATCCCTCCCGCAGCTCCCGCTTCTATAGCGTTCAACACAGCGGAAACATGACCGAAACAAAGTCCAACCTCTTTTTCATCACCACCGCTGTATTCCTTGTAAGCATCTTCCCAGATTCGTCTTGTAGCTGACCCTTCTACACGCCCTACCAGGTCCAGTTCATCAAGATCTTTCATTGTGACAGTTTTTCTCCCAGCTAGGGGATGGGTTGGAGATACCACCAACACAAGTTCGTCATTACATAATGGGCACGATTCAAAACCAGAAGAACTGCGGCTAAATCCAGTTACCGCAATATCTGTTTCTTTAGTTACCAACTTTTCTATTGCTTCTCGAGAATCAGATATAAAAACCTCAATATCAATAGCGGGATATTTCTCATGAAATTCCACTAAAAGTGGCGGCAATACAAAGTCTCCCGGAATAGAACTTGCGCTAATCGTTACTGTACCTGCCACTTCGGAAGAAGCATCTGACATTTCTCTTTTGATGTCACCTAGAGAAGAGACTGTTTTTTTAGCAAAAGCATATAAAATCTCGCCCTCCACTGTAAGTTTGGAACACTTCTGTCCCCTAACAAAAATTTTGATGCCAAGTTCCTTTTCAAGTCTAGCGATATGCTTACTTACGGCTGGTTGGGATATTCCAAGAGAAGCTGCTGCCCCTGAAATACTTCCTTTTTCAAGAATCTCTACAAGGCTTTCAAGCTGTCTAAAATCCACGTCTCCAATCTCCTTTCTCATGTATCTAGCCGTAGCTATAAGATGCACTCTTTCTTTTTAGCTTTCCTGTAGTATCATTCAGCAGGTAAATTCAGTCAAGTAAGGGAATCGTCCAACATTTTCCACTACTTGTAATCACGGTTTTTATTATATATATTATACGACTACAATACCGATTGGAGGTTTTTACTCTATGAGTTTAGGAACGCGTATTAAAACTTTAAGAAAGGCCGCACATCTAACACAACAGGCCCTCGCCGATAAAACTGACGTGAGTCGAATTTATATTCAAGCTCTTGAGAGCAATAGAAGACTCCCATCGATGAAACTTCTAGGACGACTTGCTCAAGCTCTCGCCGTAGAGGTGACGGATCTTGTTAAAGCAAGCCCCACCGATGATTCTGGGAGAATACATCTCGAAGAAGTACTAGAAAACCACGAGAATCTGGAGATTTGGTACAAAAGCAAACAACTCGATCAGAAGGAACTTCTTTTTATACGAGGACTAATAGATACTGCTATTTCATTTTGGGCAAAAAAAGAAGTTACAGAAGAAGCGTGATTTTTAAAAAATGAAGCGGCGTGCAGTGTTTCTTCCCATGAAAAATTGCCCCCATCGCTGTGTCTATTGCGATCAGGGGGCTATAACTGGAGAGCATTCCTATCCCTCGCCAGACCATGTCCGCTCTCTTTTAGGGACAGAAGACTCTGCTGTAGAACTTTGTTATTTTGGAGGAAGTTTTACATGCCAGCCACAATATATACAAGAGCAATATTTAGAAGTAATTAAAGATGCCCCTTGTGGAAGCATCGTAAGATTTTCCACTCACCCTCTATGTATGAATAGAGACCTCCTTAACTGGTTAAAGAAATACCCTATCTCTATGATAGAGTTAGGAATATCCTCTCTTGACAACCATGTTTTGGACCACTGCAATAGAGGTTATAGAGCACAAGAAGCTCTTCTCGCCCTTTCCATGATTCAAGATACAGGCATTTCCGCTTGCGCACAAATGATGATTGGACTCCCCGACCAAAGCATACAAAGCAGTATAGAAGATTTACAAAAATTGGCTTTTCTCAAAGGGCCCAAAGATATGACCCTTCGAATTTATCCTTGTTTAGTATTGAAAAATACTCGCCTTGAAATAAAAATGAGAGAGGGTAAATATACCCCTCTCTCATTTTCCAAAGCAGTACTATGGGCTGGAACCCTCTTATTCCATGCTTTAAAATTGGGCTTTCACGTACAACGAATAGGTTTACAGGAGACAGGAAGCCTAAATGATGCCGTAATAGCTGGCCCTCATCATCCTTCCTTTGGGGAATTTGCTAAAAGTGTATCTTTAGTTTTGACGTTGCTAAAGAACTCTCCTTATGGGCCTTGGGGTCTTGGCAAAAAAAATATCTCTCTCCTTAAAGGACACCATAACTTTGGTTTGAACTTATTGGCAGAAAAGACACGATTAACTCCAGAAGACGCTTGGTCTCGTGTCTACATATGGGACAGAGCCCCATACTAACTTTTGTTCAATATTGACTAAAGCAAACCTATGAAATAAACTCTAGTACACAAGCCCAATTTCTGGCATGATGGTTAAGGTCCATGGAGGTGTTGTTTAATGTCAGATATCCAGCTTTTGGAACTATTGAGACAAAAAGTCGATGGGATGCCGAATAAAGCTCGTAGAGTTGTAGAATATATTCTCGCCAATTCTAGAGAAGCTGCATTTCTCTCCATTGGAGAAGTTGCAGGGAAACTTGATGTATCGAAAGCTCAGCTCGTGCGTGTTTCAAGGATGCTCGGGTTTGATGGTTATGCCGCATTGAAAGACGCTCTTAAAGAAACCGTACTGCAACAAGTGAACCCTTCAGCCATGCTCTCTCGTATTATGAACGGCCACAAAAATTTGCCACAAGAAATATATCGGCTAGAGCACGCTAACATCGATGACACATGGAACAGGATACGGGCTGAGGAGGTAGAAAAATTTTGTACTATGATACTCCACGCTAAAACCATTTTTAGCGTGGGATGGGGAATATCTGCTCTTGTAGCAGAATCCCTCTATACTCGCCTTCTTGAACTCAGTCTGAAAGGGGTTCTTATGAAAAGAGGATCAATGGCTCTTATAGAACAAGCTCGGGCCGTTGAAGAAGGCGATGTTCTCATTGTATGTGAACTTCCTAGCTACGTTATTGAGGTAACAGACACTGTTAAGTTCGCTTCCGAAAAAAAATCTCATATCATCACCATTACAGACAGCCCGGCTGCTCCCGTTTGTAAATTCGCCGACGTATCTTTTTTTGCCAGTGATATGAGCCCCACCTTCGGAAGCTCTATTATCGGTCCTCTTTTTCTCATTCATATACTAACGTCTATACTAGCAGTCAACATGGGAGAAGAGGGGGAAAAAGCTCTCAAAAAACAGGCTGAGGGACTTCATGACGAAAGAGTTTACTATCCGACCTACGAGTTACGATATTAACATTTCGCTCTCAATCGAAGCTCTTCTCCGGGCTTGAGCACTTTTACGTCTGTCGACACTGTAATATGAGCCGTAAAGTCTGAAGGGTCGGCCTGAATCAGGTCAAAAGTGTTGTAATGAATAGGTACTGCCATCGCAGGTTGGATAATATCCACTGCTTTCGCAGCATCTAATGGGTCCATTACAAAATTACCCCCTATAGGAAGTAAAGCTATGTCTATTTTTTCGTCTTTCAACAGATGCATCTCCATAGATAAGCCGGTGTCTCCTGCATGGTATATTTTATTCCCCTCTATTTCTATAAGGAAACCACAGGGATTTCCTCCGGGAATCATAGCGCCGGAAGGAAGAGTTATATCAGAGCCATGAAGAGCTGGAACTAACTTTACCCTGCCAAAAGGAAAAGTAAATCTTCCGCCTATATGCATTGAATGACAGGATATTCCTCGGTTCCCCAGATAATTTGAAATTTCAAAATTCGTAATTACAGTTGATTTGAAACGATGACAAATCTCTTCCGTATCACCTAAATGATCTCCATGGCCATGAGTGACAAAGACATAATGGATTTGGGGCAAGTCATCTAGAGTCAACGCTGCCTGCGGGTTCCCCGATATGAAGGGGTCAATAATTAAATTGTATTCTTCACCCAGAATCAAAAAAGCAGCATGGCCTAAAAAACGAAGTCGTACCATTTTTACATCATCTCCTTTCGCTCTGCATGGATGCAGCTAAATCTTTCCGCGTGCCTCTCCAACAGAGCTGTATAAACAAAAAGCCGGAGCATTCGTACTCCGGCCTTTTTTAACCCTATTCCTGGTCTTCGCTATCAGCCAGGCTCTCTATTTTCAGTTCATCAAGCTGCTCAGGGCTTACATCTGACGGAGCGCCCGACATAAGACATTGAGCCTTTTGTGTTTTCGGGAAAGCCATAACTTCTCGTATAGAAGAGGCTCCGCAAAGAAGCATTACAAGACGGTCTAAACCAAAAGCAAGTCCTCCATGAGGAGGTGTTCCAAAGCTCAAAGCATCAAGAAGGAACCCAAAACGCTTACGAGCCTCTTCCGGAGTGAAAGCCAAGCATCCAAAAACCTTCTCCTGAACTTGAGGGTCATGAATTCGTATAGATCCACCGCCTACTTCATTTCCGTTAAGGACGCAGTCATACGCACGGGATCGCACATTTGCAGGGTCTGTATCCATCAAGGGTATATCTTCCATCACTGGAGACGTAAAGGGATGATGTACAGCTACCCAACGATGCTCTTCCTCGTCTTTTTCAAAGAGAGGGAAGTGTATAACCCAAAGGAATTCCCACGCATCTTTTTGTACAAGATCACGTTCTTTGGCCAAATCCAAGCGAAGTTGGCCTAATACTGTAGAAGTGACCACTCTATCGCAATCTGCCAAAACAAAAAGAGCATCTCCCTCTTTTAAGTCACCTTTCTCCACAAGAGCCTGCTGCAGTTCCGCGGAAAGGAATTTCACAAGAGGCCCCTTTAATTGTCCCTCCTTAAGCTGGAAACAAGCAAGCCCGGCTGCTCCTAATTTCTTTGCTCTCTCTTCTATCTCAGAAACACTCTTTCTTGAAAGAGCCGCTCCGCCAGGCAACGGCAATCCCTTAACATATCCGCCCTTAGTTAAAATATTTTTAAAGGGTGCAAAATCACTTTGTTCAAAAACACTGCCAAGATCGTGGATTTCGAAAGGAATTCGTAAATCCGGCTTATCGCTGCCAAATCGATCCATAGCTTCCCAATAATCTATCCTTCGGAAAGGGGTAGGGATATGGATACCTAACATCTCTTGAAACAACCCTGCCATATATTCTTCTATAAGGGCATAAACATCTTCTTCCGTGATGAAACTCATTTCCATATCGATCTGAGTAAATTCAGGTTGCCTATCTGCCCGTAAATCCTCATCTCGGAAACATTTAACTATCTGATAATATCTATCGAAACCACTTACCATCAGAATCTGTTTGAATATTTGAGGGGACTGAGGCAAAGCATAAAAGGTCCCCGGGTTAACACGGCTGGGCACAAGGTAATCTCTTGCCCCTTCAGGAGTCGATTTAGTCAGCATTGGTGTTTCTATATCTACAAATCGATGACTCCAAAGAAATGTTCGAGTATATTGGATAATTTTATCCCTCATTCTAAGGTTACGTTGCATCTTATCTCGTCTTAAATCGAGATAACGATAATGTAAACGAAGATTTTCATCTACCTTGTCTGTAGCCTCAGAAACTTCAAAAGGCAAAGGAGCAGCAGGAGATAGAAGAAGGAAGTCTTCCACTGCTATTTCTATTTGACCGGTCTTCATTGAGAGATTTTCTGTTCCCTCTGGCCTCTTTTGAACCCTTCCTCGAACGCCAACAACAAATTCACTACGCAGAGCCTTCGCTCGCTCGTGCACTTGAGGGACTAGCTCTGGATTAAAAACAACCTGTACAACTCCTGTATAATCCCAAAGCTCTATAAAAATCAGGCCGCCTAAATCTCTGCGGCGCCGAACCCATCCATTTAAAATTACTGGTTTTTCTACCTCTTCAAGGCCAAGGGTACCACAGAAATGAGTCCGTTTCCAAAAACCATCAAAGTGATCCGACCTGCTACTCATTCTATTACCTCCAACGCATGCAAAATTGCTTTTTTATCGTTTTATTTTTTCCTGTATGTATGCAAGAACTGCACTTTGATCGACCTCTACTTGCTCGCCTGATTTGAGGTCCTTTACATTCACTACACCTTTCTCTAATTCATTTCCACCAAGAATGCAGGCAAAAGAGGCCTCTGATGACGCTGCCGATTTGAACTGTGCTTTCATTCCTCGTTCAAGATAATCCATATCGGCAGAGAACCCTGCGTGACGCAACTCAGAAACAAGCTTCTGAAGTTCAAAACGAGACTCCATATCAAGGCCGATGGCATATACATCCAAAGACGGACTCGAACCGAAAGAACACCCCTGCTCTTCCATCACGAGAATAATACGATCAAGCCCTGCGGCAAAACCTACCCCAGGAGTAGCTGCGCCACCTATGGTTTCGGCCAAATTATCATATCGACCTCCACCACACACAGCATTCTGCGCGCCAAGAGCCCCAGAAAGAATTTCATAAGCCGTCTTTGTATAGTAATCTAATCCTCTTACTAAACGCTTATCTATATGGTAGTGAGCACCAATTCTATCAAGCCCTTGCAAGACTGCGTCAAAATGCTCACGACACTCATCACATAAGCTCGAATAGATATCTGGCGCACCTTCTGTTATCTCCTTACACCCGGCCTCCTTACAGTCTAAAATACGGAGAGGATTGCGCTCAAACCTATTTTGACAGGTTTTACAGAGCTTATCCATTCGGGGAGCAAAGTACTCTTTTAGCCGCTCTCTATAAACAGGACGACATTCAGGACACCCCACAGAGTTTATTACTACTTCCAAGTTCTGCAACTCTAGGCGATGGAAAAGCTCAAGAGAAAGACCGATGACCTCAACATCAACCATAGGATTGGAGGCGCCAAGGCTCTCAAAGTCCAGTTGCCAAAACTGACGGTATCGTCCTTTCTGTGGTCTCTCATATCGAAACATCGGGCCAGCACACCATAGTTTTACCGGCTGAATAGTGCCGTTCATATTATGTTCCAAATAACAACGGACCATAGAAGCCGTAGCTTCTGGACGAAGCGTTAAACTTCTGCCTCCGCGGTCTTCAAAAGTGTACATTTCTTTCTCTACCACGTCCGTCGCTTCTCCAATACCACGGGCAAAAAGGTCTGTTTGTTCAAAAATTGGCAGATGAACCTCAGAGTAGCTAAAATTCCTGGCCACCTCAGATGCTGTTTTCAAGACATATGCCCATTTCCACGATTCTTCAGGGAGTATATCCCTCACACCTCTCGGTGCCTTTATATCTGTCATAAAGCCTACCTCCTATTTATGAGGAATAGTGTATATATCAAATATCAATTGTAAGCGTTATGTAGTTTTATACATTATGCAGGTAAGTATAAACACTCACTGCAAATTTCTCCAGTGGGAAAATAAGGGGGGTAAAAAAGAAAAGCGCAACGGCCTTATTCTGCCGTTACGCCTGTCTGTTTCCTACGGCACATAAAACAAAAAACTATCGAGATTCAAGCTGGAATTTGATAGCTGTCCTTTCTTCGTCATCAATCTCAATTTTCGCAAAAGCAGGAATACAGATTAAATCAATCCCATTAGGAGCTACATACCCCCTTGCAATGGCAATCGATTTCACCGACTGGTTCACTGCGCCAGCTCCAACAGCTTGGACCTCTACCGCCCCCTTCTCGCGAAGAACAGCTGCTATGGCTCCTGCTACGGACTTGGGCTGCGATTTTGCAGAGACTTTGAGAACTTCCATAAAATTCGACCTCCCTTGATAAGCGCCGCAAGAATATAGTAAAGTGCTTGTTCTTTTGCTTAAAATACAAAAGTTTCACTATTTGAAACAAGTATAGTAGCATTGTAAGTCTTTTGGCAAGTGTTTAGCAACAAGAAAGATGAAATTTAATCAATAGTTTCATTAACTATTATTTTTTTATAATCCTCTTTTTCTCCGCAGAAGGCGATTTTGATCCACAAATCTAGGATATGGCAAATGATAAACTTTCCCCTCATCAGGATCTATGAGATGAATAGAAAGTAAACCATTAAGATATATTTCCCTGCCAACACATTCTGGCATGTATTGGTCGTGCCCGAAAAGATTTAATGCACCACTGCTCCGAGGTAACCCCTTATAATCATGGCTGAGATTGAAGTGTAATCCTTTAAGAGTCACCTTACCACTCCATTTTACCGTCTCACTACGTTTAAAAACCTTTTTTACATTCTCTCCATTATCATGATTCCCTAACACTATAATAACATCTCGTTCTCCATCCTCTTCCAGAATAGGGGCTAGAGAGTATAATTTCTGGCAATACTGTGGTAAGGAGAAAGGATATAAGCCAAGTTTTATTTCATCCGCCAAATCTCCTGTATGAATCACAGCACGAGGGTTAAAGAATTTAATAAGCCTCTTAAGAACAGGATAGAACGATGATGGGGTATCGGAAACATGCAAAAAAGCTCTATTCTTCAGATGCGTTAAATCATCAGGAATATAGAGCATATCAAACAGCTGAAAAACAATTTTTTTCCATGTTCCCATACACATCACCTCTAGACTATTTGAAATTTTACCACTTTTATACCAAATTGTAACTAGGAAAACATGGTACCATACAAAGAGTTAGCAGAGTATAGGAGGAACAAGAAGATGTCGGCATCAACTTCAAATACGGCGTTTCCCATAGCAAAAGAACTGGATATTTCTGTATCTCAAGTAGAAGCTGTCAGCTTTCTTTTAGACGAAGGTTGTACTATTCCTTTCATCGCCCGATATAGGAAAGAAGCGACAGGCAGCCTTGACGAAGTCATGATAGTTCGCATTCGAGATAAAAAGAACGAGCTTATGGAAATGGAGAAACGTCGAACGTCTATCCTAAAATCTCTTTCTGAACGAGAGCTGCTGACGGAAGAACTTAAAACAGCTATCTTGGGGGCTCCCAATCTTATAGTTCTCGAAGACATCTACCTTCAATATCGTCCTAAGAGAAGGACACGTGCCAGCATCGCCACAGAGAAAGGCTTGGCTCCTCTCGCTGAAAAAATCCTGAAACAAGAGGGAGGGGTTCCCTTTTCTTATAGCCAGGATTACGTTGATCCAGAGAAGGGCATCAACTCCGTTGACGAAGCCCTACAAGGGGCTATGGACATTCTGGCCGAAAAAATAAGTGAAGATAGGGCGACACGTTCGTGCATCCGCCGCATTTTTGTAAGAGAAGGTATAGTTGTATCATCTGTAGCAAAAGGGATGGAAGAAAAGGGGATAAAATACCAAAACTATTTCGAATGGAAGGAAAAAGCGCTTGCCGCTCCATCCCATCGTATTTTAGCCTTATTCAGAGGGGAAAAAGAAAGGTACTTAACTCTACGAATACGCCCAGAAGATGACCGTTGCTTACGGGAGATAAAAAAACACTTCGTACGCTCTCAAAATGAGGAAAGTAAAATTGTTGAAAAAGCAGTAGAGGATGGGTATAAACGGCTTCTTGCCCCCTCTATGGAAACAGAACTGAGAAATGCCCTTAAAAAAAAGGCTGATGAACAGGCTATTACCGTTTTCGCTCAGAATATCAGAGAAGTACTCATGGCCCCTCCTCTCGGACATAAGAATATTCTCGCTATCGATCCCGGATTTCGGACTGGATGCAAAGTTGTGTGCCTTGACCGTCAAGGAAAGCTTGTTCACACAGAGACAATATTTCCTCACCCCCCACAGAAACGGGAAGAAGAATCTGCTCAAAAGGTCCTAGATATGATGAAACGTTTCTCTATTGAGGCCATTGCAATCGGGAATGGAACCGCAGGAAGAGAAACAGAGAGTTTCATACAAAACATATCTTTTCCGAAGAAACCAATTATTGCAATGGTCAACGAAAGTGGAGCCTCTGTATATTCAGCCTCTGAAATTGCAAGACTGGAGTTTCCCGACTATGATGTAACAGTACGAGGAGCTATCTCTATAGGACGACGCTTAATGGATCCGTTATCTGAACTTATCAAAATAGATCCTCGCTCTTTAGGCGTCGGGCAATATCAGCATGACGTAGACTCCAAAGCATTGAAGCAGGCTCTTGACGATGTGGTAGCCAGCTGTGTTAATGCTGTTGGAGTGGACGTTAACACTGCAAGTAAAGAACTTCTTACTTTTGTTTCTGGAGTAGGCTCTCAACTCGCAGAAAATATTGTACGATATCGAGAAGAAAACGGCTTATACCAAACAAGAGAAGATCTGAAAAAAGTCCCTCGTTTAGGCCCTAAGGCTTTTGAACAAAGTGCGGGCTTTCTTCGTATCCCTGAAGGGAACAACCCTCTTGACGCGAGTGCCGTTCATCCAGAAAATTATGGACTCGTAGAAAAAATAGCTCAAGATTTGGAGACTACTATCCA
This sequence comes from Aminobacterium sp. UBA4908, assembly GCF_002398115.1. Taxonomy (NCBI): domain Bacteria; kingdom Thermotogati; phylum Synergistota; class Synergistia; order Synergistales; family Aminobacteriaceae; genus Aminobacterium; species Aminobacterium sp. UBA4908. The sequence continues at coordinate 139,750 of NZ_DHCG01000007.1, read as the reverse complement.
TGCGCTCATAACAGACAACAAACTTCGCAAAAATATATGCTTAGATCGGTACGTTACAGGGAAAATTGGGCTCCCAACTTTACAAGATATAATGGCTGAACTTGAAAAGCCCGGGCGTGACCCACGCCAAAAGTTTGACAGCTTTGTTTTTGCTGAAGATATAACGGATATATCGCATCTACGAAAAGGGATGATTTTACCGGGGATTATTACAAATGTCACGGCTTTTGGAGCATTTGTGGATATTGGCATCCATCAAGATGGGCTTATCCATATAAGTGCCCTTTCCGATCATTTTATAAAATTTCCCCAGCAAGTTGTTTCTCCAGGCCAACGGGTTGAAGTTATGGTGATAGCACTTGATATAGAGAGGAAAAGAATCTCTCTATCCATGAAAAAAAGTGACTTGATAAGGCAGGTGGAGCCCCATCCATGGAACGAGCAAGGGAAAAAGCCTTAAAAAGAGCAGGGATATGTTTCTTTTGTATTTGTTCTCTTGTGTTGTGCCCTTTCGGCGTCTTTTCTAGAGAAAATGAGGGTGGAGTTCCTATTTTAATTCTCGACTCTTACCATAAGGGATACCCTTGGACCGACAGTGTTATCAAGGGTATCCTAACCTCGCTTCATAATGCCTCAATTAAAACAACACCCTACATAGAGTACATGGATTCCCGACGGCTATCTTCTCAAAAGCTCTATCCTTCTTTAAGCAAACTTTACCCCATAAAATATTCTCAAACTCCTCTCGCAGCTATTGTGTGTTCTGGTGATGAAGCTTTCAATTTTCTTTCTCTTTATGGACCAAAGATTTTCCCCGGCATACCCATAGTCTTTACAGGGATTCGAAATATAAAATCACCTATCCAGCAACCCCTTTTGAGGAATTACACCGGTACAGCTCAACATACACCTTTTTTAGCAATGGTGGATGTTATTATGCGGTTACATCCTACCGTCAAAAAAATTATTGTCATTGGGGATACAACAACGGCGGGAGAAAAAGATGTTCAACAGCTCAAAGAAATTTTAACGAGGCAAAAAGATTATATCGAGTCTTTATTTCTTATCTCCCCTACCTTTGAATTATTAAAAAATGCTCTTTCAGAAGAAAGCAAAAGTACAGTTATTATCATTACGTCTTATTTTCTAAACATCCAGGGAGAAAACTGTGCGCTACAGGAAGGAATAAATATTATCCGTTCTATGGGGGATTTTCCTATTTACTCTCATTTAGACGGAGTCCCTTTGCTTAATGGAGTTCTCGGAGGCCCTATCAATCATGGAGAAGAGTTCGGCCATACAGCTGCAAAGATGGTGCTACAAATTCTTTCTGGACGGGCTGTTAAGGATATTCCCATTCGAGAATCTCAACGAATACATTGGCTTTTTAACTATCGCGAGATAAAAAAGTTCGGCATCTCCACATCGCAACTCCCCAGCAACAGTACTATAGTGAATGATCCTTTAGAGGAAATTAAGGAACATTACCATTTCATCGTAGCTAACCTTCTTGTTATAGCTACATTAGGTACTTTGAGCATTCTCCTTTTCAGTAAAATTATGCACCGCCACCATGTTAATGCCGCTCTTGTGGAGAACAAAGAATCTCTTAGCGGACTTATAGAAGGGGCACCTGAAGGAATCGTTCTTTTAAATGGGGAAGGATATATATCAAGAGTCAATAAGGAATTTTGCAAAATGTTTAATTATAAGGAGGGCTCTATTCAAGGGGAAAATCTCGCTCAATATATCTCAACATCTGAAGAACGAGTACAGAAAACATCTGAGCTCGTAAAATTATCCCTAAATAAACGTTTCAAAAACATAGAGCGGTTCCAGAATAAAAAGGACGGAACTCCTCTGCCTGTTTCTATGAGTGGATTTCCTGTGGAGAGATTGAGTGGGGAAAAAGAAGCTTTTTTACTTTTTCAAGATCTAACCCGTAAAAAAGCGCAGGAAAGGGCTTTGGCCTTACAATTTCACCTGGAATCTCTCCTCTCCACCGTTTCTTCCCAACTTGTTCTTTCCAGGGATTTTGAAAATGCTATACAAAATGCCCTTCAGGAAATAGGGAAACGTTTAGGTTTGTTAGGATGTGGATTATATCAAAGTAAAATAGAGGCTCCAAACGTATTTCACATTGGGAAAAAGTGGTTCTCTCCTATTTATGAGGGAACGCCCTCGGATTTTTTTACATTTTCTTTTAAAGAAGAACACATTAAATATATAAAAAAAGAGATCCCTGTCACTTTTCCAATAGAGAATAGTTTTCTCTCCGGCCTAAATGCTACTGCCCTCCCTTTCAAAACAAGAGAGAACAGAAATGGGGTTCTTATGCTTCTCTATCAAGAAACAACTCACACGTGGGCTTCTATTAACACTTCTGTTCTCGAAGTGCTTGCAAGCACCATCGGAGAAACATATAAAAAGAAAGAAACACAAGATGAATTGCTCCATACTATCTCCAGATTGAGAGAGACATTTCAATCTACTATTGCTACTATCGGCCATATTATAGAAATGAAAGACCATACCACTTCCGGCCATCAAGGACGAGTCGCTCAACTGAGTCTTGCTATAGCAAAGAGAATGGGATGTTCTTCCATTATCCAAGAAGCAGTCTATAATACGTCCCTCGTTCACGATTTGGGGAAATTGTATATCCCGAGCGAAATTCTTACAAAACCAGAAAAGCTCTCCTCGCTAGAATATCAAATCGTTCAACAGCACCCTCGATTTGGTTTTGATGTGCTGAAACAAGTTCATTTCCCATGGCCTGTAGCTGAAATAGTCCTTCAACATCACGAAAGGCTGGATGGATCTGGTTACCCTGAGGGACTAAAAAACAGCCAAATACTGTTAGAGGCAAAGATTATTGCAGTGGCGGATGTGGTGGAAGCTATGACATCCCCTCGTCCTCACAGAGGTCCCTACGCTATAGAAAAGGCTTTAGACGAAATCGACAGAGGAGCTGGACATCTTTATGACCCCTCTGTCGTATCATGCTGCGTAAACTTATTTAGAGAAGAGCACTTTGAATTTTCCAACTCTAGATCTTCTCCCTTGTAATAAAAACGCTTAAAGCTTTGTATATGCTTCTAATGCTTTGGAGGGTATAGAGCCTTTTGTCGAATCCATCCACTGCAACTCTTCAAAGCTAACGTCTGCTCCAAAAAGATGGTTCCCTCCTGTATCGTAATGACGAGCTGCTTTAATAGCATATTTTTTCTCTGCAGAATTAAAAACATAATCATATTCACTAAAATACAAGGTTTGAGCTTTAGCTTCCTCCAAACCAGCTTCTGCTACTAACGCCTCCACCATCTGTTTCTTTCCAGCCGCCGCTGCATAATAAACTCTTACTGTAGTGAGAGGCATTGAATCAAGCTCATCAACCTTTACCATATACCACCTCAGCTTGTTCTCATCTGCACCTAAATCTACTCGAACATCCCGAGGCTCCGCAAATATAGGTTGACTCGCCACAATTAATATAGCCAAACAAAAGACAAACATACCCCAAAAAAACTTTTCTTTTCGCGTCACTCCTTACCCCTCCTTTCTAGTTCTATTCTGCCATGCATTTATAAACCAGAATCTCATGAAAAACAACCGTATTTCTCGCGGTGTCTACTTTTATTCGATCGTTATATTAAACCCCTTTTTCTTGAAAAGGCAGACACAAGCATCTACTACTTGAGGATCTAAAGCCGAACCCTTTAACCGATCCAACTCCTCTAGAGCTTCTGTTAAACCAAGAGCTGGTCTATATGGCCGATGAGAGCACATTGCTTCCACTATATCTGCTACCCCTATGATACGGGCAGACAACAATATATCATCTCCCTTTAAACCTCGAGGATACCCAGAACCATCGAGACGTTCATGATGCTGATACACAGTCTCTGCCAAGGGCCAAGGGAACTCTATGCGGCTAAGAATAATGTATCCTGCTTCTGCATGGGTTTGAACAAGATTATATTCCACCTCGTTCAAAGGACCTGGTTTACTTAAAATCTCCGAGGGAATCTCTACCTCTCCTATATCATGTATTAAAGCAGCTTTCTCTATATTTCCAATCTCCTCATCAGGCAACCCCAATTCTTCCGCTATAGCACGAGAGAGAATCGCTACCCTCTTTTGATGCCCCAAAGTTAAAGGATTTTTCTTCTCCGCTATAAGCGCCATAACTCCTATAGTCTGCTCCCAAGCCCGTAAAACTTTACTGAAATTTTGCGAGGCGGCAAGCTCTACCTCTTTTCGAAAGGAGACATCAGATATTGTGCCTTGGAGGTAAATGATTTTCCCCTTCTTATCTCGCAATACTGTCGTACGTGCATCCACCCAGATGTTCTTCCCGTCTCTCGTTACAATGCGATATTCCAGAGAAAATTCCTCATCCCCAGCTTCTTCGTGTTTCTGAACCTGCTGAAGTATCCTTTGACGATCTTCCTCTTTAATGATGGAGAGGAAAGGACCTTTCTCTCCTTTAATCTCCACCGGAGTATACCCCCACTGGCTTATATTCTCAGAAACATACTCTACGGGCCAACCTTCCTCTGCTTTCCAACGAAACAAAACTACGGAGCTTTCTTTCACCACGGTCATAGCATAATATAATTGTTCGTCTCTATCATGTTCACGTGTTAAATTGTGAAAAACTAAGAATGCACTCTCCACATCTTTGCCTGAAAAAAAAGGAACCACAGAGAACTCACAAGGGAAGAAAGTTCCATCCTTGCGGACACACTGCACAATAGTTCTCGCAAATTCATCTCCTCTATTGATGCTTCGAGCTATAGAGACCGCTCGTCTCTTAAAAAAATCTGGAACTACAATGTCGATAACATTTTGGTCTAAAAGCTCATGCGTAGCATACTGAAAAAGCTTCAAAAAAGCTTCATTGGCACGCTGTATTGCCCCCAGCGCATTCACTAGCACTATAGCATCCTCAATATTATCAAAGAGACTGTTTAAAAGAGCCTTCTCACGATCCATCATGTAATTAACCAGTACCTCTCTAGATAAATTGGAAGCTTTCGCTCAAAGAGAAAATATGTACAGCACCTCTATAATTACAATAACGGGTCCAAATCCTATTAAATAGTATAACATTACCCTGGAATGATGCCTCATTAGGAACTCCCAGAAAAAACATACATAGCGCTAAATAGCGCGATAAAGTCGTTAGCTGTTTGGTTTTCGCTCTTACTAGACAGCTTACAATTTTGCCTTTATAAAATGAAATATGGTTTTGTTCTGACAGTTCAAAAACAAGACGCTCATCATGGAAGAAACGTGCTCGCAAAACAGAAAGACCAGTAGAGTTGGGAAAGAAAAACGCTCATTAGGGAAGGGGTCTCTTTATGCAAGAAAACATACCAAAGGGCTGCAATTCTTTATGTCGTGCCTGCGCTCACAGAAATATAACAAGCGAAGAAAGTGCAGAACAAAAGATGGCATGGCTAGCCCATGCGCTATCTCCTTGGGGAAAGGAGCTACGCTCCATCAAAACTCCCCTAGCTCAAGAGCGATGGGGATATCGAGAGAAAGTAAGTCTTTTAACCCAATGGAGTCAAGAAGCTCGATGGCAAATAGGCATGATAGCTCGCAAGCATTTTGTCAATCTCCAGACATGTCCTATACACTCGGAACGGGTTCGTAAAATGATTCTTTGGATTTCAGAATCAATACCTACTCCAGAAATATTTTCTCTATCTTTATATGCACAGACAGGAAAACAGGCAACTCTTATTCTAAAAACAAATGTAAAACCCGATCTTTGCTGGTTAGTCGAACACGAAAAATATCTTTCTCAAACAGGAATTGAGGGGCTTTGGCTTCATCTTCATCCTTCCGCTGGTCGTCGCCTTTTCGGGAAAAGAAATTGGCATCTTCTGTGGGGTAAACCTCGATCATATAATGAAATGGGCCTAATATATGGCCCCACAGCCTTCCAACAACTTATTCCCAATCTTTATATACAATCTCTTCGAGAGGCCCAGAATTTCCTGACGCCTCAAAAAAATGATAGTATTATAGACTTATACTGTGGAAGTGGAGCAAGTCTTAGGCTATGGACAATTTTCGGGGCTCGAACTATAGGCGTAGAAACATCAGCAGAAGCTGTAGAAAACGCCTCTATAAACGCTCCTCTTGCTCAGATCTTAAGAGGAACATGTTCCCTTCGCATCCCTCAACTCAACGAATGGGCAAAAAACACGCCCCTTCAACACCGATTAGCCTATGTCAATCCTCCTCGTGTAGGATTAGAACCAGACGTTAGGCATTGGCTCGCTACGGAATATCGCCCTCTGCGCCTCGCTTATCTTTCTTGCAATGCTGGCACTTTAGCACGAGATCTCGCTTTTTTTGAAGGAAACGGGTATTTCGTAGAACACATCACACCCTATGATTTTTTCCCCAATACATACCATGTAGAAACCCTTACCCTTCTTCAAAGAAAAGGAGAATGTCCATACTTTCATCTCGGGCTAAACAAATTTCATTATGGAACATGCTCGTCTTCCCTTGTTATCAAGAAAGTCTGCTTTTCAAAAACAACTTTATCAGTTTAAACCACATTAAACTGAGCAAAGGCAACAAAAAGGTGATAACTCCATCCATAAAATCCAAAGAAGAGAAGTGAAAAATCTGGCGAAAAATCGGGATGGACATAGTAGAGATAAGCATTAAAGAAGCTCCTGCTACCACTAGCCAAAAAGCCTTATTAGGGATTTTGAAAATAGTTAACGTCCCTTGTGTCCATGATCTATTGGTCATAATAAGACCTAAATTAGAGAGAACCAAAACAGCAAAAGTGATAGTTCGTGTCTTTTCTGGAGAAAATCCTGCGAAGACACAAGCTATGAGAACTCCAAGTGCAAGGGCAAGGACACCCAGCCCCTGCAACACGGCTAAAGTTACAGTTGCTCTATCAAAAAGAGGCTTCAAAGGATTTCGAGGCTTTCGATCCATAATATTTTCTTCCTCCTGCTCTGCCTCAAATACTACTGAACAGGCCGGATCAATAATCAATTCCAAAAATACTATGTGAACAGGAAATAAGACTAACGGCCATTCCTTAAAGAAAACAGGGATCAGTGACAAGCCAGCAATGGGAACATGGACAGCCACGACAAAAGCCAAAGCTTTTCGAATATTATCAAAAATACGCCGCCCCATTCGCACAGCTTTTACAATAGAAGAAAAATCATCATCCACTAACACGAGGGCTGCCGATTCTCGAGCGACATCAGTACCACGTCCACCCATGGCTATGCCAATATGAGCACTTTTAAGAGCCGGGGCATCATTGACTCCGTCCCCTGTCATAGCTGTGACCTCACCGTTTGATTTAAGAGCCTCTACGATTCTTAATTTTTGTTCTGGAACAACTCTGGCAAAAATATTGACAGAACGTATTTTTTCTTTCAACACTTGGTCAGTCATATTTTCCAGCTCTGGGCCAATGATAACAGCATCTGGATTGCGTAGTCCAATAGTCCGGGCTATATTTTTAGCCGTGCCAGGATAGTCTCCAGTAATCATGATAGTACGAATTCCTGCAGAGTAACAGCTCTGAATTGAAGCAGCTACATCCTCACGGACTGGATCAAGAAGGCCTACAAGTCCGACAAATTCAAAATAGAAATCATGCTGAATATCTGGAAGCTTTTCCTTCTGAAATTGGGCTTTTGCAACTCCAAGAACTCGCAGCCCCTCATCGGCCATCTTCTCTACCCACTTCTCTACCTGTGCCTTTGCATTCTCATCCATATGACACAAATCTACTATGGCTTCAGGAGCTCCTTTAGCTGCTATCTCCCAACTTAATCTATCTGGTGAATGCCATACATTCGACATGGCCAGCAACTCTGGCGAGAGAGGATATTCTCTTACAAGCGCCCAGTTGGCATGAAGGTGCTCTGTCCCTTCCAATAACTTCTCTCCAGAACGCAAAATAGCTTTCTCCATGGGATCAAAGGGATCTTTTTGGCTGGCCAACATGGCATATTCCAGTAAAGCATGATATGTTTCAGGGAATGGATCATCGTCCTGTTCCGGCCCCCAGCACTCCCCTACAACACATAATTTTCCTATGGACATTTTATTTTGTGTGAGGGTTCCAGTTTTATCTACACAAAGAACAGAAGCTGCGCCAAGAGTTTCAACTGCTGGAACTCGTCGAGTAAGCACGCCTTTCTGAGAAATTCGCCAGGCTCCCAAGGCCAAAAAAATCGTGAGGACCACTGGAAATTCCTCCGGAAGGGTAGCCATGGCTAATGCAATTCCTGCAAGAATAGCCTCTAACCAGTTTCCTCGAAGCATCCCGTATACAACGACAAGGACAGAACAAAAGATCAATCCGAGAATGGAGAAATTCTTAACTATTCGGCCTGTTTCTTTTTGTAATAATGTGTCTTCTTCTTTTACAGACTGGAGGGCCTTGCCGATTGTGCCCATTTCTGTATTGATACCAATGCCTGTAACTTCAGCTACACCTTGTCCCTTGACAACCAAGGAACCTGAATAAAGAAAGGGTAGATCGTCTCCACCTGGGCGACCTGTTTCCAAATGGCCGTCCCACGGTTTTTTACGAACTGGAACAGACTCTCCTGTAAGCATAGATTCATCTACGGAAAGATTAACACCTGCAATGAGCCTCGCATCGGCAGGAACACGATCTCCCTCCGAAACTACTATGACATCACCTCGTACTACTTCTCGGCCAGGTATTCTCTTTTGCTCACCTTCCCGCATAACAAGAGCTCTCGGGCTAGAAAGATCTCGTAAGGCTTCAAGAGCTCGTTCTGTTTTTCGTTCTTGATAGATGGTAATGCTCATAACTGCAAAAACAAAAAACAGCAATAATGCCGCCTCACGCTTTTCTCCCAAGAGAAGATAAAGAATTCCACAAGCGACAAGGAGCAAAAACATCGGCTCTTTACCCACTTCTATAACTATGTGAAGGAAACTTTTATGTGCGGTGGAAGGGAGTTCGTTAAAACCTTCTATTTTCTGACGGTGATCTACTTCTGATTCAGATAAGCCCTGGATTTGAGCTGCTTGAAACAGGTCTTTAATTTCAGTCATATTTTTCTCCTCGCTTCCTCACAAAGACAGGATTCTTGCCAGATTTGCACGGGAAGTGGGTATAACAACTTCCGCCCCAAAAACGTCAGCATACGAAAAACCCCCGCTAGGACATAAGATCTATATCTACGTCCCGCGGGGGAATAAATGTTCCCGCTGCCTCATGAAGGCCCAGCTGCACCTTTTATTATATAAAGGCCGCCTGTTCACCATTTTGTGGAATTATACAGTAAGATAAGAAGCAAAGTCAATAAAGGTGATACTTAATCATAATGACAGACGACGGTTACATACACCTAGTGCAACGGGCTCATTTTCAAGATCTGGTACCATTATTGGTTCATAGAGAGCACCAAGTTGACCATTTGAAGGAAGTTATCATTCATATCTTTTGTTGCATCTTCTCCCTTTTTGACTTTTTCCCTCACGGTATAAATAAATTTTCTCCATTCGTCATTGACCCCAGCCTCGTAGAATTCGTTATATTTAAAGCTTCCCCTTTGAGCTTCATAAACTGTTCCATCAACGAGAGCTTTAGGTGTAGCGTTTGCCCCCATCAGGAAAGGAATAGAATATCCGTAGGCTGGTAATGTTACAAAAATAGTCGTCAAAGCTTCTGGGTTTTCGGGATCAATTAAAATCGTGGCGCTCGACTGTGCTCGGGCAAAATTCCACAAGGCAGAGTGTTTTGAAACCTTGGGTGAATTAACTAATTCAATAGTTATATTCCCATAGTTTGTGACAAGGGCATCTTCAGGCGAACCATAATCATTTTCCCTAGAGACAGTGAAATATATCCCCTCATATTCATCCCCTGCATATACAAGGGGAGGACTCTCTCTTTCTTCTATAATCTTATAGCAATTATCCGCTATCTGAAGAATTTTCCCTCTTGCATCAACAAACAAATAATTAGTCCCTAACTTTCCACTGGCAATATATCCCTTCTCTGCAAAAGAATGGAGAACTTCTTTTGCTTCGTCAATGTTTTTACAGTGCTCAGCGATATAACGGGGAATGTAGTGATTCATAAATCCGTCATATTTAGGAGGATCAACGTAGGGTAGCTCTCCCTCGTAAGGACCAACATAACATTCTTTATGTTGCCACTGGGCTGGGACATCTGCGCCTCCTGCAAGACCTTTCTCGTTAACAAAAAACGACACTCCTGTATCTGCAGTACCCATTTCTCCGAAAAACTTATACGGTTTTTTATCACCTGGAGGCACTTTTGTTATTTTCTTAAGATAGGCTGATTGTAGATCTACAGCGGTTTCCCTCGTTTTATGAAAAATAATCTGTCCATCCCTTGTTGCCGGTGGAGCAACTGCAAATGAAGTACATCCTACTCCTTCATAAAAAAGGGCTAAATCCCTGTATCTTCCAAAAGTGAAAGCAATGTAAAGCTCTCGGTCTATTCCAACCCTATCAGCAATAGCATTAAGCTCATCGATCCAATAAGAACAATTAATCTTCTTGGAAAGGTCTATTGAAAGCTTCGCGAATTGCCTTAGCTGGCCTTCTTTACCCTCAGCTCGTGACATAAATGTATTGTATGCCTTTAAAATAGAATCTCGGTTGACTTCTCCCCACATTGCCCCTACTTCAGCTGCTGATCCTTGCAAAAAAATCACTTCATCTGAAGGGACTGCAGCAAAAGCAGAAGTACTAAAAAGAACCGTTATAGTCGTCATTAACACTATTAAACGCTTCATTTTAATGCCTCCTTTTGATAAGAATGAAGGAGTTTTTACCTCCTTCATTCTTAAAAAATAGAGCGTCCCAAAAACTCTTTCTTCTACTTGCTACATACACTTAGTACAACGTGCACATTCCACTCTATAAAATCTTGTTAGGATTGAGGTAAGTACTGATTTTCCAACTCTCTGAAAATATTAAAACCTACGAGTTCTTTAAAATCTTTAAAGGGTGCCACTAAATCATTTCGCCCTTCTGCTATTTTATCCCCGCTTATCGCTTCAAGGTATGTTGTCATTCCCTTAATAGCTGCAAATAACGGACCAACAGGAATACTGACCCGACCAACTTTCATCTTTTTCAAAGTTTCAATGGGGATAAGAGGGGTTTTCCCTCCACTCACTGCATCGAATAAGTTGATACTAATTGGAGCTTTTACTTCATCAATAATTTTTTGAATTTGCTCTTTTGATTGTGGAGCCTCAACAAAAATTAAATCAGCTCCTGCATCTGCATAAGCATTAGCTCTTTTTATAGCCTCATCAACTCCAGCTACAGCAATAGCATCTGTACGAGCATTAATAACAAAGTCGGGATCCAGTTCATTTTTCGCAGCGACACAAGCTTCGATCTTCAGAACCATTTCTTCCTTAGAAATAATCTGTTTCCCTTCAAGGTGCCCACATCGCTTAGGGAAAAGTTGATCTTCAATATTCATACCAGCAGCACCAATACGGATCAATTCTTTCGTCACGTACATGGCGTTAATACTACTTCCAAACCCCGTATCGGCATCAGCCATGACAGGTATATTCACTGCATTCACTATATTTTTGGTAAAACTCAACATTTCCCCGAAAGAAAGAAATGCCATATCAGGCAAACCAAGCCACGTGGCAGATAGCCCAAAACCACTCACCTGAAGAGCTTCAAAACCAGCCTTTTCTATGAGCTTTGCAGAAATGGCATCATGGGCTCCTGGACAAACAAGTGCTCTTCTTTCAAAAATCATTTTTTTAAGACTGGTTGTTTTTCTCAATGTTAATTCCCCCATCAACAAGAATACGTTCTCGCTTTAAAAGTGCCCTGTTCCATACAAAAGCCACAACCACGGCTATTCCACCGGCTATAGAAACTCCAACGTTCGGAAATAGGAGCAAAATACCACCTACTAAAAAAAGAACTCGGCTCATTAAAGCCGCAACGCCCTTTCCAAACCCGAAAAAACCATACGCTATTGCTATAGAACCCACAAAACCAGTAACTCCATGACATAAAATAGAAGGGAGCGGTCCTCTGCCCACAAGAGATGGATTGAGCGCAAAAAAATAAGGCAGTATAAACGCTACAGCTCCAAGTTTAATGGCATTAAGCCCAGTCTTTACCCAGTCCCCCTTAGAAATACTGGCTGCAGCAACAGCTGCGGTACAGGTAGGAGGAGTTACCCCTCCTAAGATCGCCCAATAAATAAAGAAGAGATGAGCTGCAACCTCGTCAATGCCAATTTTCAACAACGGAGGAACGAGAATAGAGACAGAAAGGACGTAAGTGGGGACTACTGGTAGAGATGTGCCTAAAATAAACGGAACAATTGTGGCAACAAGAAGGGCTATAAAAACATTGGATCCTCCGTGCCTTAATATCAATCCACTTATTTTAGGAGCTATGCCAGTAATTCCAATGAGGTTCACCAACACACTGACGGAAACAAGAATTGGAACAATTCTTGCTACATCGGCTCCTCCCTCAGCAAGCGCCGATAAAATTTTTTGGGGCGTTTCTTTGATTTTCCCTTTCGTAAAATCACATATGGCCAATATTATTATGGTAGAGATACTCGCGTAAAAACCCGCCTTAAGAAGAGGCTGTCCCACTGTTATAAGATAGAGAAGAATAACGGTGGGAATAATAAGCCCCGCCATCCGCTCAAAAGTAAGTATATCCTTCCACTTAGGAATCTCCTCTTCAGGGACAGCAGAAAGCCCCCTCCGCTTCGTCTGAAAATGAACACCGCTGAATACGCCCGTATAAAAGAGAATGCATGGTAGTATGGCATAACCTATGATCTTCATATAAGAGATATTCAGGAATTCAGCCATCATAAAAGCCGTAATACTCATAATTGGAGGAGTAATGCCTCCTCCGGAAGAGGCTATGGCTTCTACCGCTCCTGCAAATTCAGGGCGGTATCCAAGGCGCTTCATAAGAGGAATAGTATAGCTTCCTGTAACCATAACATTTGCTACAGAACTGCCCGAAATGCTTCCAAAGAGGGCACTTGAAACTACCGCCGCCTTCGCCGGTCCTCCAACAAAACGGCCTGTAAGAGCTAGCGCTAAATCAATAAAGGTTTTACCTCCTCCTGTAGCAGACAGTAATGATCCGAAGATAATAAACATAGCTATAAAGGTAGCGGACATACCGGTGACACTACCGAACAACCCGAGGGGAGAAAAATATATAGAGTTCATAATAAACTCAAAGGACAATCCTCGTATCTTCCAAATTCCTCCTAAATGAGGAGCTACGTATATATAGAGGAAAAGCAAAGTGACAATAATAGGAATAGCTGGTCCTACAGTTCGACGGGCAGCTTCTAAAACAATAATCATAAGTGCTGTTCCTAAAACAAGATCGAACGTTGTGGCTCCGCCAGGATTCATGTAAATTCCAAGAGCTTTACTTATGGCATTTATACATGCAATAGCAATAATTGCGATAAGGAATATATCCCAAAGATATGAACGATCATTATTGTTCTCCTCCCCTTGACGGAAAGGGCAGTGGAGTAACGCTATGGAAACCCCGAGGGCAACATGAAGAGCCCTCACTTGTATATCGAGTAAGTGCTGAAAAAACATGGGAACAATCAATTGCGTGAGAGAAAAAATAATACCGCTCCAGAACAAAATCTTATCTACGTGTTTTTTGAAAAAGTTTTGTAAATCCACCCTGTTCTACCCCCCTTGTTAACTTACTCTTTTCGAGGGTGCGGGAGGTAGGAAAAAATCCTACCTCCATTTTTACTATAGGATTTTTTACTTATACTCTGGTGGAATAAAATATTCTGGCACTTCTATACCTTTCTCTTTCGCATAACGAATGAGTCCGGCATGGGCAGGAATAAAGGCATCCTCTGGCGCATATTTAAAGTAGTCTGCCACAGGATCCCATCCTTTTACAGGAGAGTAAGCTGCCGCCACTTCTTCAAAACCTTCCATATAGGATTTAATAATGTTATAAGCCACCTCTTCAGACATATCCGCAGTAGCTACAGCCCCTGCTATAGGACACTCTTCCCATATAGGGCCTACATCGGGAAGTTGAGAGATAGTTCCTTTTTCAGTCTTTAAAAAGCTCATGCTGGGAATCTTTTCCCGTATTTTTTTCACATCTTCTTCTGAATATCCAATAACTGTTAATGGGTTCGTAATATTGACTTCTATCAGGGAAGCATCCATAGAATTTAACCCACTGGATTTCTGAAGCCCTACTATACGCCCTTCTTTCAGCGCATTTACTGCGTCTCCATACGCCATGGGCATAAGATTAATTTTCGTGCCCAAAATATCGTTATACTGCATAATGTAAGAAGCAGAAGCAGATCCTGGGATGCCTGGACAAAATCTCTTCCCTGCAAAATCCCCAAAAGATTTTATGCCAGCATCTTTTCTTACATAGAGACGATCGGCAAATACATTTCTCAAAAAGAGCCATCGAACGTTTGTATAAGGTTTTTCACCTTCAAAAGCTCCCTTGCCTTCATAAAGCTGAAGAGTAGATGGCAAATCGATACAGAGAGCAAAGTCAAAGACTCCATCGCGTACCTTTTTAAGATTATCTATACCGGCGCCACTCTCAACTACCGTTACGTTAAGCCCTACATTGGCCTTATTAATTACGTTGGCAGTAGCTACGCACCATGCGTAAACACCAGAGGCAGAAGAGGTACTTCCCATGTTCAAACTGGTCTCGCTCCCATATCCTGCGCCAACGATCCCGAAAGAGAAGATCACCAGCAGACATAACACAAATAACACTTTCCAATTTTTCTGCATTGTGGTTCCCCCTTTTTTTACTTTGGTCGTTTCATTCCAAAGATCTTGTTCTCCTAAATACGATCTAAGGAAAAGCCCGGGCCTTTTTTGTTTTTTAGTAACGAGTAGCCTTTCATCCCCCCCTTTTTAAGGTTCTGCTATCACTCCGCTACAGGTAACGTAAAGGTTTTGTTCTTTTTCAGATAGGGCGTTAGGCCTCCTTCAGAAAGAATGCTAATCATTATTTCTGGAAGAGATTCCATATGGATTTGTTGGTTTGTTGTGAGGTTATAAATCTTCTGTGAGGATAAGTCTATTTCCAATAAATCTTGATCTTGTATCTTATCAGTATTACAAATAAGAGCTGGGAGGCCTAAATTAATAGCATTTCTAAAAAATATACGCGCAAAAGATTTCGCTAAAATGGCACCAACTTTTGCATACTTCAGAGCAAGGACTGCCTGTTCCCGTGAAGAGCCACAACCAAAATTCAAGCCTGCCACCACGTAATCTCCTGGCTCCATTTTTTTATAAAATCCCGGAGAAATATCTTCAAAGACATGCTCTGCTAAAAAATTGTAATCGAGAGTTTTTGTATACTTCCCAGCTATAATGTAATCTGTATTTATATTGTCATCAAATTTATGAGCTTTTCCTTGAACCATAAAATTCCCCCCCCTATTCATTCTAAAAACTGTCGAGGGTCAGTAATACGTCCCTTTACCGCCGAGGCAGCACAAGTAGCAGGGGAGGCCAGATAAATATTAGCTTTATTATTCCCCATACGGCCCTTAAAATTTCTGTTAGCTGTAGAGAGTACCACTTCTCCATCGCTAGGAACTCCTAAATGAGTGCCAGGGCACGGGCCACACCCTGGAGGAATAATAACGGCGCCGGCCTGAACAAGAGTTTCTATAATCCCTTCCTGCAAGGCTGAAACTAAAACATGGCGAGATGCTGGCGCTACAAGTAAGCGGCAACGAGGATGTACTCTTTTATCTCTCAATATAGCCGCAGCAATTCTAAGATCTTCTAATCTACCGTTCGTACACGTACCTACAAAAACTTGATGGATTTCCGTTCCCGCAAGTTCTTCTACAGGGCATACGTTATCAACCGCATGTGGAGATGCTATCTGAGGAACAATAGAGTCTGCTGCTATTTCTATAGTATTCTTATACTCAACATTATCATCATCGAAGACAGGAGAATAGTTTTTTTGAGTTCTTTCTGCCAAGTATGCCTCTGTTTTCTCGTCACACTCCATAATCCCCACTTTCGCCCCGCACTCAATTGCCATATTGCACAAGGTGAGCCTTTGAGAAACATCCATTGCATTAATAGTTTCCCCAGCGAAATGGAGCGCCAGATAGTCTGCTCCATCTGACCCCAGTCGGCCTATAGTATAAAGTATCAGATCTTTAGCGTACGTCCCCTGGGCCATGGATCCATAATAAGAAATTTTGAGAGTTTCAGGGACCTTCATCCATAGCTGTCCTGTGAGCATCACTCCACTCATATCTGTAGAACCTATTCCAAACGCAATGGCATTCACAGCACCATAAGTACAGGTATGAGAATCACAACCTACTACTATTTCCCCCGGAGTAACAAGGCCCTGCTCTACCATAAGCTGATGGCATATTCCCTCTCCGCCTTCAAAAAGACGTACTTCTTGTTCTTCGGCAAAATAGCGCATCATCGCATGAAGAAAACTTACCTGTTCATTTGGACAAGGTACGGCATGATCAAGAACAAGAACGAACCTCGATGGATCCCATATTTTCTTCTCTCCATATTCGAGAAATGCCTGTATGGCCCGAGGGGCCGTGCTATCATGAGCCATAGCCATATCTACGTTCACGATAGCAAAGTCCCCCGCCCGCACGTCCTGACCGCAATGAGAAGATATAATTTTTTCAACAATAGTTCTCCCTTTGGTCATATTTATGCTCCCACCTTCATTGCTACGATTACGTATCTCTTCTTAACAAAGCGGTGAGGTGTCTGATGTTTTCTACTTCTTCCAGATTCAAAACAGTGTCAGCTATTTTCTTTCTTCGCTCTTCGTCTTCAAATACTCGACCTGCCAGAGAATTAAATTTCCAAAGAAGTTCTTCTTTCGAGAAAGGATTAAGCGGATGCCCCTTGGGATACTCATTTTTTAGATGGAATGTCTGACCGTTATTCAAATCAATCTCAACGGTAATGGTATAACGAAGCTCTCGAGGAAGATTCTCTATATCAGGATTGGTATAAACTTCCACTTTTCTCGCTAAATCAAGAATTTTAGGATCCTGTATTTTTTCTTCTGTGAACTGCTCTACAAAGGCGTTGCCTTCAAGAAGCGTGACAGCACACACATATGGATGGCTCAACTGTGCCGATACAACACTCGTTATCTCATCTGCAGGAACAGAATATTTGTGAGTGATAGACGTGGTTCCTACCCTAATTTTCTTTATATCTTCAGATTTTATCTCAGGATGGTCCGCTCTGAATTTTCGCAAGGCATCTATAGTTGTATGCTTGCTTCGGCAGGTCGAGTAAAACTTCAGCCCAATACCCAGTAACTCCCAACGACTGCCAAGTTCCCCAGCTGTACGCTCTATATCGTATACATCATCTGTGAAACAATTATAGAATCCACCAAACTTATTTTCAAAAACATCTTCAATACCGGTAAAACCTTCTTTTGCAAGGAGACCTCCCAAGATAGCTCCCTCAGAAGATTTAGAAGGTACAATTCGTTTGGCCATAGAGGCGAACTGAACAGCCTGAAGTCCACTTGACCAATTGCCTGTAATTCCCATTGCATGAACCATTTGTTCTTTAGAGAGCCCCAACATTTTGCCTACCCCAGCGGCAGAACCGAAAGGACAACATGAGCCCGTATTATTAAAACCTTGGTGGGCCAATTCAGTGCCAATAGGAGCAGCTATTCGACAAGCAACTTCAAAAGCTAGAACAGCAGATGTAAGAAAATCTTTGCCAGAAACATTGCCTAAAGTTTCCGCGAAAGCGGTAATACATCCAAGAACTCCGGTGGCAACATGTATAATGCCATCAGTATGAGTATCATCAAGTTCGAAAGAGTTGATAGCAGCGCCATTGAGCATCATAGCTGCTGTTACAGATGTTTTTTGGCTGGTCCCCCATATAGAGGCTTCCTGTCTATCCGTTCTCTCTAGAAGAACATCTCTATAAATCTTCATCCAAGGCGT
The DNA here is from genome assembly GCF_002398115.1 of Aminobacterium sp. UBA4908. Taxonomy (NCBI): domain Bacteria; kingdom Thermotogati; phylum Synergistota; class Synergistia; order Synergistales; family Aminobacteriaceae; genus Aminobacterium; species Aminobacterium sp. UBA4908. Next base: position 121,695 of record NZ_DHCG01000007.1, on the reverse strand, counting down.
AGTGGAGCCGAAAAGCCCGCAACCGTAAGCATCAAGAAGTACGTTTTTAAGATGGAACACAACTTCTTGAGGGATATCCTCGTACTTAAGGTTCACTATAAACTGAGAAAGACTATCGTTAATTCTGTCTGCCGTGGCCATCTAATGCTCTCCTCCTTTTCTGGTTCCCTAATATGACAGCATTTTGGTAAGATCCACTATTGGTTTTTCTGTTGGGTCTCCACTCATAACCCAGTTCATAACCTTGTCTGCTTTCTCACCAGAAAAAATATTATGTGTAACTTCTTTAAATTTTTCCCGTAGATCTTCGTCAGACATGGGATTTAATGGGTCTCCCTTGGCGTAATCTACAGTGGAACTCCATATTTGACCGTCTTTATTTCTGATTTCCACGATAGTGGTGCGCTTTTCAGGATAAGAGGCTTGAATCACAGGATCTTCCTCTATAACTATTTTTTGGGCTAAAGCTTTGATACGATCATCTTTAATGTTTTCTTCCGTATATTCCTGAAGCCCAGCTTTCCCCCTCACTAACATGGAACCTATGCCATACTGTATGCTCAACCGAGCGTGAAGCACTGTCTGATAGTCTGGGATATCGGAACCCTGTTTAGCATTTTGGTGGGTTCGAACCCGTATGCTCTCTATATCTTCGAGCGTAACAACATGCTCATTCTGAATATTCTGTACGGCTTCGACAGCATAATGGACGTAACGACAGGAACAATAAGGCTTGAAATAAATTTTCTGGAATTCCCACTCTTTTCCTAAATTTCGATCTACTATTTCAGGGGTAAAGGCATGAGAGAAACAATGGGCAAACCCTAAACGCCCTTCTAGAATTTCTTGAGGGCCTGTAAAGCCTTTTCGGGCCAGATATGCTGCGAAAATTCCATTCCTCGCAGCATTTCCAGGATGAAGGTGTTTTACAAAAGATCCGTCAATTTCGTATTGGTTAATGCCAGAAGCCAAACTTCCCACAATCCCCATTGCAGAAATTAACTCTTCAAGAGAGAGCCCCAACAGCTTAGAGCTTACCACTGTAGTTCCAAAGGTTCCCACAGTTCCTGTCGGATGAAAACCCTTTAAATAATGAGAAGGGTTTACGGACGTTCCTATACGTAAAGAGACCTCGTACCCTAAAGCCAGGGCTAACAGAATATTTGCAAGGCTAGCATTACATTGTTCCCCCAATGCTAAAGCAGTGGGGATCATAGAAGCCCCTGGGTGATAGGTAGCATATTTAGATCCGTCGTCAAGTTCAAGAGCATGAGCTGCAACCCCATTAGCCAAAGCTGCATAAGATGCCTCCAATTTTTGAGATGCCCCAATTACTGTGGCATTTCCTGCTGTTCCATGTTCTTTAACAAAGTCTTGAATAACTTTTGCTGAATCAGCTAAGGCCGCCCCAGCAATAATGACCCCAATCGTATCTAAGAGACATCGTTTAGCCTGGTGAATAACGGCTTCTGGAAGATCACCGTAAGAAGCCGTTATAGCAAACTTCGCAAGTTCTCTGGAAAGAGTAGTCTTACTCTCCATCCCATGGAACCTCCAAAGAGAAAAGCGGGGCGTATTGCTGACAACCGTATACATCCGTTTCACTGGGCCCGCCGCTCGCTATAGATCTTCGTATATTGGCCTTGATCCCCATACCCGGATCAAAGAACATGAAGTCTAAAACTTTGTCTTTTGGGATATCATAAGCCTGAGCTATAGCTTCCTGAGTAATAACTCCACTTTTTTTCACTTTTTCATATACTGAACGGTCGTCAAAAATAATTTCCAGGGTAATCATGAAACTCCCGGCATTCTTGCTCCTCACCGTTCGTGCCAAATTACATATATTTTTTGTTTTCATGAGTGAAACCTCCCGAAGTGGTTAACTATTTCCCCATAGGAGACTTCGTCCTGGGGCTTTTTCACACAAAGCTCCCATAGCCCATTAAAAAACTCTTGGGGATAGTAGGGACCTACCATACCGGCCAGTTTTTCCACTAAATCTTCATCTGTAACTGGATTTTCAGGTTCGCCCTTAGCTACTGGAATCCCTTTTTCAAACTGTCGACCATCATGAAGAGTAATGTTTATCCATGCTCCTCGTTCTTCTGGATAGATTCGATTCATCTCTTCATCTTCTTCTATGCGCACTTTAAGAGCTGTTTCTCTCAAAACAGGATCAGCCAATGTTTTTGCATCATAATCTTGCAACGTTACATTTCCACGCTCAAGAGCTATAGCCACGGAGAAAGGAAGGCTAAACATGGCTTCTTCAAACGTATGAGGAACAAAAATCTTTCCCACTTCAGCAATACCTAAAGCATAGGTTTTAACATGAATAGACTTTACGTCTTCAACGGACAACCCCAGTCTTTTCTTCCCTTCTCTAGCAAGATCTACAGCTGCGTGACAATGACGGCACGTGGGATAGAGCTTCGTATAGGTGTACATAATTTCCCATCGTTTCCCTAAAGCTCCCAGAAGAGCCTCTTCTGAAAACTCGTTGTTACACATGGCTTTTAACCACCCATGCTCGCCTTCAAAAAGAGTGCGAGGACCTTTGGCACCTCGATCTACTAAATCTGCTGCTAATACTCCGCCCAAAGCAGCTTTCCCTGGCTGAAGAGGTTTTATACCGGGATGATCGTGAAGCATTTCTTGTAAGCCAGCACTCTGTAATCCTCCAAGAGATACGGAGTAAGCAAAACGTTGGGCATCGAAATTTTTAAGGTATGCGCATGCGGCTGCTGCTCCGAGGGCGCCACATGTACCTGTAGAGTGAAACCCTCGCTTGAGATGAGAAGGATTAATAGCTCTTGCTGCTCTCAGCATCACATCGTAACCAATAATGATAGCCTCTAGAAGCTTCGTAAAGGAAGCGTTATCTCTTTCAGACATGGCGAGAACTGCAGGAATTATGGCTACTGCTGGATGGCACGTTCCCCACCTATGCCCATCATCTAGCTCTATGGAATGACCTAACACACCCAAAGCTAAAGCTGCATGCATAGCTGGGACTTGATTCCCGTGGCAAAGGATAGTAGCTTCCCTCGCTCCACCTATATGGTGGAGATACGATGCACACTGTGACTGAAAAGTACCCGTCTGAAATCCCACGGCAACTTCAGAGAGAAAATCCACAAGTACACGCCGAGCCTTATTTATTACCTCAGGAGTCATACAATGTTTCCCTTTTTCTACATAAAACCGGCTCAGTTGGGAAAGATAGGTCTGATCCAAGGCAATATCGCCTATCATTTGTTTTTTCCCACCATCTCAAAGTGATAACGGAAAATTTTGTTATCAAGGGGATCTTCCAGAGCTAAAAGATGATCAATAGTCCAGCGATAACACTTATTTTGAGGGAAGAGAGGTTCATCGGTAAGAAGGGCTACAGAGCCACCGGAAGAATTCATCTGTCCAGGGTAACTCATGTAAAAGAAACGGAATTTAGCACACTTAGCTACTGTAGTAGCCAGTTCTAAATCCTGAGAAATAACTTCAATAAAAACTCCCAATTCATGGGACTGGGTTTTTATCACAGGCTCATATTCTTTCATTACCGCATTACGACCAAAGACGTGGAAGAACAGCTGATAATCCTTATCTCTAGATGGGCCGATAATATGAGAAACTTTTTTTCTCGTATCTTCTATGATCATATCAATATGTTCTATAGCTCGAGGATCGCGAATACCAACAAAGTGATACACCCTATGTCCAGCCTCTCCAGCTCCCTCTAGTTTCACCTTATAGGAGCCATCAGGAGATGGAGCAAACTTGCTTCCAGAAACCTTAGCGATTCTATCTGTCACAGTTTCATATACGCTCTCATGCATATCGAGAATTCCACCGGGTAATCCTTGTACAAAAGGATTGGTACGTTCGTACATAGAGTGAGCCGCAAGACTATGAGGGGTCGCTCTTTGTTTCGGGTGCATAGGTTCAATAGTGAAATGGTCATGATGAACGGTAGCAATAATAGATTCTTTTACCATTTGAGGCCAACAGACTAGAGAGGCACATTCTGCTGCTTTCCCCATATGAAGGCTAATTCCCTTATGAAACCCCTTAAAAATAGGATATGCGGCCAATACAGCGTCATCACAGGCTCGTCCTGCAATAATCACATCTGCGCCCTGTTCCAAGGCATAAAGAAACTGTTCGACCCCCATACTAGCAGTCACGTTTGTTGTTTGATCGATAACTTCTTTTGTAAGGGGAAAATCTGCTTCAAGGGGTTCTGTTTCGCCTCGTTCAACTCGTCTTAAAAGCTCTTCCTTATCAACTTGGGAATAAATGAGAGCCATTTTGAAAGGTTTTAAGCTGTGGTCCTTCGCAATGTCACGAATAAGGTTTCCATACAAATCTACAGTCCGATCAGTTCCTGTAGTACTGCATGACCCTACAATCATTGGTACGTTTTTCTTCCTAGACTCCACAAGCATAACTTCAAGGTCATGTCTTTCCCACTCAATTGGATTATGCGGTTTATCCGCTCCTAAAAAAGTAGGTCCGGCATCAGCAGTTCCAGCATCAGCGGCAAAACAATCAATATGATGTTTCACCCCTTCGTAAAAAGATTCCTCCTCAATAATGTTGTCTCCTAAGTTACCAGTAGACACGAGAAGTGAACATTTCTCCACAACATTCCCTCCTCTTTTTTCGGAAATTGATTTCCGTTTTGTTATAGGTTAATATATTAATACGATTTTGTCAACCTAGTATTATTTGAATAAAACACCCTATAAAACCTTTTAAAAACCTCTTTAAAAGGTTTTATTACGCTATAAACAAAATAAATAGAAATATTATATGCTATTTCTATTTATTTATCGGACAAACGCTTCCGAAAATTTTTAAACCTTTTAAACGTATAATTATAAATATAAACATTTTATGGAAGGAGTTTTTTTCATGATTTCCAATGAAAGGTATCCATCTACAGTAATAGAAATTCTTAGAATCCTCTATTTTTCAGAGGGACTTCAACCATCCAGCGTTATCCGTTCTCAATTGGAAGAACGAGGATTTGAGCTCGACTCTAGAACTGTTCGCTATCATCTTTCCAATATGGAAGACGATGAACTGATAAAACGGAAAGGAAATAGAGGCGCTTTACTTACTGAAAAGGGGACAAAGGAAGCGAAGATGCTCTTTGTTTTCGATAGGATTGGGACTCCTTCTTTCGAGACAGAAAAGCTCTCTTCTCAATATTCTTACGATAAAAAGAAAAAGAAGGGACGTATCGTAGTGAATTGTCTGCTTTTGGAACAAAATAAAGTAAAAAAAGCCTTGACAGAACTTCGAAAAGTTATAAAAAACGATGTTTTTGTTTCGCCGCTCGTTGGGCTTATTGCAGAGCCAAGGCAAATTTGGAATTGTGATATTTCTCAAGATTATGTTGGACTCGTATGTGTCTCTTCCAGAAACTACGACATTATCCTTCAAAAAATGGGCATTTATATTGAAACGACGGCCACAGGTTTATATCGTCTTGAAAATCAATCCCCTCGTGGCTTTACCGAAATTATATCGCATACAGGAACAACCCTGAGCCCTGGGGAAATACTTATCCGCGGGAAATACACATCTGTAAGCCAATTGACAGAAAAAGGGAATGGTCTGGTAACCGCCGCAATTAAAACATTTCCGTCTTTTTTGTATAAAGAGCTTCAAGCTGCACTGGAAGATCTTGACCCTTCTATTTTCTCAGGCCTTCTTTACCATAGCGGACTTATCCCTCCCTCATATCGCATTAGCTCAAGGGATCGGAATAAAGGATTCATGGTCATTTATGGCGGAGCCAACCTCTTTGCGCCTCTTATAGAGAAGGGCATTACTACCGACCTTTCCATTGCCAGCGGTTTATACGAGGCTGAAAAATTAACTACTATAGAGACACTATTCGAATCTCTACCTAAATATATCTAACTTTTGATACGCCGTCTGGCATCTGGTACCTCGTATGAAGGGGCGCACTCAACCAGACGGCGTATACGCTACCGAGGCAATTCTATATAAAAGCTGAGGCCATGTTCCTGAAAACCCAACTTCCGGTAAAGGTCGTGAGCTTCTTCTCTCTTGATATTGCTAGAAAGAGTTAACTTATAACATCCCTTTTCCATAGCCAATTCCATGGCTCTTTTCATAATCATAGTACCGATCCCTCTATGACGATAATCTTTATCTACCACTACATTTCCAACTACAGCAAAAGGCGATCCGCTATGTCCTAAATTCTCTGCTACTAAGAGACTAAAAACACCGACTACATACTTATGATCATCAAGAGCAACAAAAAACTTGTAATAAGAGTACTGTTCCATTTTGTACCAAATATGTTTTGCTTCTTCAAAGGATATGTAAGATTCGGAATCCAGCTCTTTTAAAAGATCCAATATCCGGCCAAGATCCTGAGTCACCGCTTCTCGTATAACCATCTCTGCCCCTCCTCTTCCTATCCTCTTTTACGTAAAGAGGTCTTTCGTACTATACGAAAGAACCACCAACGGTCCCCCGCTTTAAAACTTTTTAGTTTTAGCGAATAAAAGAATTTCTACTTTTTATTAAGGCATCTTTTAACCACTGGGGGTGCATCGGCATTAAATCTGAAGGCAATTCCTGGGGGCTAAAAAAGTTTACATCTAGGGTTTCAACCCCTCTTCTTTTTATGTGCCCCCCTATTAATTCACACTCAAAACAGATGGTTATAAAGTGAGACGTACACTTATTTGGATAGCATATAATTTGTGAGAAAGGATCTGAATAAACACCAATAAGCCGCTTTACTCGCACCCTCAGCCCTGTCTCTTCCAATATTTCTCGAACAATGGCCTGGTCCACCCTTTCTGCGGGTTCTACATGTCCTGAAGGAATGCCCCATAGTTCATTATCAGCTCTTCTCATTAAAAGAACTCGTCCTTGATCATCAAAAACTATGCCTGCTACTCCTGGTTCCACTTTTTCTGGCCAAGGAAAAGAAGGTAAAGACCACTTTTTTATAAGCACCTGAGGGTTAAAAAGATCTATAAGAGAGTGAATACGAGCATCAGCATTTCTAAAGTCTTTTTCAAAGGGGAAAGGCATGTGATCCCCCATAAGAATAGCAGAAATTCCAGCTTGATGAGCCCCTAAAATGTCTACTTCAGGGCTATCTCCTATCATCACAACTCGATCAGAAGATACCGTCTGCATCGCTTCGTAAAACATAGGCGGATAAGGTTTACCAATGACAACAGGATTTTGTCCACAAGCGACTCGTAATGCTTCTACCACAGCTCCTACAGCCGCAAGAGGACCATACGCAGAGGGAAATGTTTTATCTACATTAGTAGCCACAAAAAGAGCGCCGTTACGAATAGCAAGAGCTGCCCTCCTTAATTCCCTCAACGTAATAGCGTCTCCCCAACCAGTCACAACTGCGTCACAAGGTAATTGATCCACTATGCTTATTCCTGCCTGTTCTATCTCCTTTTTTAAAGGCTCATCGCCTAATACCCATACTTTAGAAACTCCCTTCTTTGCTAAAAAACGTGCAGTAGCCCAACCAGAAGTCACTATTTCTCTCTCATCAGCCTCAATACCCATTCTGTTCAAACGTTGAGCGATAAAGTTTCTCCCCGTGGGATTGTTCGTCAGGAATCGAACAGACTTGCCTATTTTTCTTAACCTATCTAGGGCTTCTATGGCACCATATGTCGGTTCTCTACTAATATAAACGACTCCGTCAAGATCCAAAAAGAATACGTCAAACAATTCAGCAATCATATTTCATCCTCCCAATATATGCCTTACATTGCGCGTTATCATCTTTATTGTATGTCTCTTCTCACCTCATAAAGATCGTTTCTTCATCTGAGATGTTTATGAGGGTGAACTCCCATAGTGAGGGCATGTATACCCTCCACATAGTGAATAAACGTTATATATGCCTCTACAAACTCACGACCAGCTTCTAGAGAATTTTCAGCGTGACCTTTTAACTCCCACGCTCGATGAAACTTTTCTTCTATAGCCCGTTTCACGTGGTCTGGCATACGTGTTGAAAGTTGAGACACATCTCCCGTATCAAGGGCTTCATCTGCTAATCGAATCACAGGTGGAACTGTATCACTTGACTTTAACCCTTCGTATGGTTCTCCCTCAGAAGCTCTATGAATTCTCACTAAAGTCTCGAAAAAAAATCTCTCAGCTACCTCTTTAGCATCCATCCCCAAGGTTGAGACTTTCCGAGCAAGTTCAAAGGCTTTTCGAACTTCCTCTTCATCATCGTGCCGAACCCATTTCAATGCATGCAAAACATTTCCATCGGCCAAAGCCTTTCGAGCTGCCTGTACTACAGGACCATCTAACGTGTCACAATGGGCTTCCACTCTACGGGTTTTCAACAAAAGAGTAGTAACAACACCTACACCGATAATAACTACCAAACTTATGCTCATATTCCTCTCCTCCTCATTTTTTATTTATATTATTTACTACTAGATAGTCACCACTAAGAGAAGCCACCATCTCGATACGCTTAAGGTACTCCAGTCAAGGAGAAAGATATACAATATAGGCCTTTCCATCGGAAAAGAAGGGATCTCCTATAAAATTTTTACCTAAAACTGGGTCGACAAGTTGTATTTTCTTAAACTGGCTAACATGCCCATAATCCTGAAGGTTTTGAAAAAGATATTCTCTTTCTGAGTCAATATTAGGTTCTATATGATGAGTAATGCCCCATTTAATGCCACTGTCAAAACTAGCTGTTCCTACAAATAAAAAGTTACCTTCCTTCGACACGTAACCTGTATTCCAAAAACGAGCATGGTGTCTTCTACGAACACTTCTCTTTTCTGTAGGTTTTTGAAAACCTAAATCATTAACATCCTCATTCCAGAAAGATGGGGTCATTGGAGCTGTATCATATTCAGAATTAGAGAGTGCTGACCAAGCCACACGATATAAAGAAATAAAATTAACCTTATCGGCAACAAACCAACCAGCATCTCTGAAAATAGTTATTAAATGTTGAGGATCTTCAACATACAATATAAAGCTAATAGGCTCCTGCCGCCCCCCCGTTATTGTCTCACTCCAACAAGGGAAAGAATCGCTCGTGAAAAAAGGCGCTTCTTCAAAATGCATCACTTTTGGAGCTTGCAAAGGCGTTTTTAAAATAGTTATTTTTGAAGGATAATAAAAGAATCCCATTAATACATAAAACACGATGAAAAAGAGACCGCTGAGGCAGGAATAACGTTTAGCGTGTTTAGAAAAATGTTTTTTCAATTTTTGACTTCCTGCCGAAATTTGCTCTAAAAAACTCACTGAAATAATCAACCACATTAAACCGATTAAATACCCACCATAAACATCGCTTGCATAATGTACTCCAAAATAAAGACGGCTAAAACCGATTGCTAAAACAACAAGAAGTGCTCCAGAAAAAATATCTACTTTCTTTTTCCATTCATGGGTAATCCGTATTAACGCGTAGGCTACAAAGCCATAAAGAGCTACAGCTGAAGAAGCGTGACCACTTGGAAAAGAGAAAGAATGCTCCAGATACATAGCAACATCTGGCCTTGGACGATGGAAAGCCATTTTGCCTAATGTAGTAAAAAGTTGACTTCCAGCTAAGGTCAACCATAAAGGCAAGATAAAGTTGTTCTTCCCCCAAAACCATGCAATCAGACTTAAAGTAAAAGCCAAACTTATTACTATAAAAGCATTGCCTAGTAGGGTAATCCAAAAGAAAATACGACTTAAAAAGGGATGACGAAGCAAGGTAACAAAATGTGCTATACGAATATCGGCGGCAAAAACAGGCTCTGAAGTAACAACGTCTTCAATAATGCCGAGTAAAAGGATCACTATGTAGAAAAACGAAATGGAAAGAACGGTAAGCGGCAATCCACTAAAAACTCGTCGATCAAAACGCCTCTGTATAAAACTTAAAAGATGGGGATGATTTTCGACGAACTGCTCTATCTCAGGGTTCTTCCTTATGGCATTCGCCGCAGCTATCCTTATATCTTTTAAAAACCTCAATATATATTCACCATATAGCAGCATAAATTTTTTTACCATATGAAACAAAAAGAAAAGGAGGCAAAAACCACCAATCCAAAACCATATAGAAGTACCCCAAACTTCTACTATCTGCCAAACTCTTCCTATCATTACACCACCATAAAGGGAGCTTCCCGCCCATAAAAAAGTCCCTATAAAATCCCATAGCAAAAAAAGAACTGGTGGCATTTTTTTAAACCCGGCGATAAAAGAAATAAATATGCCTTTAGGAACCATAAATCTAGATAAGAGAAGTGCCTTTTTTCTGTTATTTTCAAAAGATAAGCGGTTTTTCTGATAAAGAGAACGCACAACAAGAAAACGTTTCCTCACAATATCTTTCTCTGAAAGTCTTCCCCATAAAAAGCTAACACTGTCACCCATCAGAGCACCCAGCAAGGCACAAACAAAAAGAGCATGGAAATTTGAACTCCACCTTGAAGCAAAAAAACCAACGAGACCTAAAATAACTGTTCCTGGGAAAAATAAGCCCATAAAAGTAAAGTCGTCTAAAAAAGAGACAAGTACAATAAAACCATTAAGTAGAATAGAGTAATGGTTCATAAGCATAAAAAGCCTCCTTTTTATTCATATGCCTTCTCCCAAGATATAGTCGACTATATGAGAAGCTGCATGAGGGTAAGATATAGTTCCAGCCCGTCCTCGCATATCTTCTAATCTAAAAGGTTGGTCATAAAGTTCTTCTACTATATCCGCCACCTCTTCCTCTGTTTTAGCCAATATTCCAGCTCTCTGTTGTTCTATATAATTGGCATTTTCGGTTTCTTGATAAGGGATGGGATCAAACATCAATATAGGAACTTTTTTGACTAAGGCTTCACTAATTGTAAGCCCTCCTGGCTTTGTCAAAATAAGGTGAGCAACAGACAAAAAATCATTCATATTATCCACAAAACCGTATTTTTTTAAGGAAATTTTTTCGCTCGAGTTAAAGTGTTCTAACTTTCCAAGGAGATCTTTATTTCTACCAGCTATAAGAATAAGATTCATTTCCATATTCGAACGAAACAACTTTTCAAGTATTCGTGTAACATGAATATCGGGGATAGCGCTCATTACAAAGAGCAAGGTAAAACGGGATTGGGGCAGACATAGATTCTTCCAAATATTTTTTTTTGTCACTTCGGTTAGAAATTTTTGTTCTATAGGTATGCCTGTCTTTAAAATCCGTTCGTTCTCTACACCAAGAGATAAAAGACCTTTTTCTACTACAGAACTGGCTACAAAATATTTTTCTACACCTTCATTGCACCACATTTTATGGAAGCCATAATCCGTAACCACCACGTAGAGTTTCCCTTTATATACTCCATTTTTTTTAAGGTTAGATAAGACATTGGCAGGGAAAAAATGAGTGCATATAGCAGTCATTGAAGGATTATCCCGCATATACTGAACAAATCCCTCCACATTAAGCATACTCATATAATCAATAAATTGAACAACGTTGCTGTCCCCTCTAGATTGATCAGTAAGTCGAAATACTCCCTTCAAAGCAAGGTGAGCATGCTCGCTTATAATATCGTACCCGCTGCTGTAGACCCATTTAAAGAACCTATTTGAAAAGACAAGAATATCGGTAAGTACATTCGAAACGTGCCTCTCATCAAAAACTTCTCGTAAAGCGACGGCAGCCGCTTTATGCCCAGCTCCAGCATAAACATAAAACAAACCTACTGGCCTTATGGACATATATAAAACTCCCCCTCTCCTTCCTCTTCTCTCTTCTACCCCCAAATATCCCCCCGAAGACTTTCTGCTTTTTATTGACGAGAGAAAAAACTAAAAATACAATAACAAAAAGTCTGATTTTTTTCATGAAACCACGGTCGCATAAATCTTTTATAAAATAATTCTCTGTTATCTATCATTTAGATTTCTTGAACAAAAGGGGAGGCAAAGGAGGAAAAGCTGCAAATGAAAAAGATTGTTCAGTTTATCATATTTTCGATTTTTTTGATGTGGGCACCTTCTATTATTTTTGCTCACCCACCACAAAGCATTATTTTGGAATGGGATGATGTAAATAAAACACTCTTAGTATATGTAACTCACTTCGTAGATAATCCTCAACGCCATTTTATTAAAAAAATTCGTATTGAGGTAGAAGGGAAACTTCTAGAGGAAAGAACGTATACCGATCAAAAAGAGTTCGGCGGACAAAAAGATATTTTTAAAATAGATTCTACGTTAACCCCCAAAAAGATAACAGTAATTGTAGAGTGCAACCTCTTCGGGTCTATGAGGAAAGACTTGGAGCTATAAATTTATAGCTTACAAGCCAACCTTTTCCCTTTTCTATTTCTATTAAACTTTAGTATTGATTTCACAAGAACTCAATGGTAATATTCAATAGTGCATGCACATGATAAAAAGTAATAAGATTTATTCCATTATTAGGGAGGTTGGCTATCCTATGAAATTACGTTCTTTAAAAGCACACGGCGTGTGCTTGTCATCCTTTGTTTTTGTAATTGCCCTATTTGTTTTTTTTATGAACGTCCCTCTTTATGCTGCAGAAGAAGTCCCTATTATTCACTTTGCATGGGATTTTGATCTTCATGCGGGAGCTCTTCTTGTGGCTACAGCTCGAGGAGAAGCTTTTAAAGATAGTGGCGTTTATTTGAAACCTCTTGTAGAAAAACAGCAATATGAACTTTATAGTAACGGGGAAAAACTAGCACTTCTTGAAATGGTGGTAACAAAGGGGAGCTCTGAATCAGCTGTTCTACTCGGTCAGAAAAGAATCGATTGCTGCGTCAACTCTATAACAGGAATGATGTTTGCCCGCGATCAGGGAACGCCCGTACAAATTTTATGTCCAATTCACGTAGATGGGATTGGTCTTGTTTTCCCCCCAAAGACAGATTTTTACGGATGGGATGCTGTAGAAAAATATATTAAGGAATCGAAAACTCCAGTTCGCTTAGGGTATCATTCTCCTGCCAGTGCCCCACGCGTTGTTCTCGAAACAGCCTTGAAGAGAGCTGGTTTGAAAGTGACAGAAAATCCGAATGACTTTGATGCTGAAGTTTTACTTGTAGATCTAAAAGGGTCAAGAAATTTATTGCCAGCTTTTACAGGAAGTCAGGTAGATGGATGGGTCGGTCCGTCTCACTATCCTGAAACAGCAGAGGTTCAAGGAATAGGAAAGATCGTGTTGAACCTAAAAGACTTTCCTCCACAAGGTCAGTGGTACGATTTCCCCTGTTGTACGCTCGCCGCACGGGAGGACTCTATTAAAGCGCATCCAGAAATCTACCAGGCACTGACACAACTCCTCCACAACAGTGCCAATTGGGCTATGGAAAACAGAAGAGAAGCTGCAAAAATAAATGCTGATATTATTGGTATTCCACAAGAAGCTGTAGAAGCAGCTACCATTGTGTTCACAACCACTCCTACAGAGAAATGGATGGAAGGGGTTAAATTGTACGTAGACGTATTAAACGATCTCGGCAAGTTTAATGGCGAAATGAGGGGTAAAGATTTTAATGATATACGGAATTTTTTCTTTGACTTTAGCTTTATTAACAAAGTGAAATAAAAGAATGAGGGGGGATCCCCCCTCATTCTCAAGAAAAAACAGGAGTGATTGAAATGAAAAAATTCGCCATCAAAACCGGATTTTCTCTTATTTTACCCTTCTCAGTCTTGCTCATGTGGGGACTCCTTGCTAATAATGTTGCTAATCCCATGATTCTTCCATCATCGACGGATGTTTTAAAACAATTTCTCGCTCCTGAAGAAAGCCTTATAGGTCTTGGCTCTCTAATGACAAATATTGCGGTTAGCCTTATTCGTGTATTCCTTGGATATATAACTGCAGTATTCATAGCTCTTCCCCTTGGCATTCTTATGGGATACAACAACAAAGTATACTATTTTTTTAATTCATTTATAGGCCTCTTCCGTCCAGTCCCACCTATAGCTTGGGTCCCTTTAATTTTGGCTTGGCTTGGATTATCCAGCTTCGCTACTCTTTTTGGTGTTCGACAGGGTCCTTGGTACGTGTATCTCAGTAATTTTAAATTATCCATGGTCTATATTATTTTTCTGGGAGCTTTCTTCCCCATTATTACTAGTGCTATCCATGCTGTAAAAAACGTTCCCCAAACCTATATTGATTCTGCCCGCGTACTCGGTGCCGGGAAAACAGATATTTTTAAGAAGGTTCTTCTTCCTGGAGCTGCTCCTACTTTAATGAACGGCATGAGAACCGGGTTAGGTTCTGCTTGGAGTTGTCTCGTTTCCGCCGAAATGTTACCCGGAAGCTTGTCTGGCGTGGGATATCTTATAACTCACGCATATGAGCTTGCTCGTGTCGACATCGTCATTACAGGTATGATTTGCATTGGCGTTATTGGCGCCCTGCTCGATCTTGGATTTAGATATATGGAAGAAAAGAGATTTGCTTGGCAGCATGTAGCTAAATAGGAGAGAATTATGATACCAATTATCCACGTAAGAAATCTCAGAAAAACATTTTCTACGAGTCAGAGCGAAAAAATATGTGCACTTGTAGATATTAACCTCGAAATACAGAAAAATGATTTTGTCTGTATAGTAGGCCCATCTGGATGTGGCAAATCCACACTGTTGCGCATTATAGCTGGCCTAGAAAAAGCAACTTCCGGAGAAGTCTCTTACCAAGGGGAGTTAATCTCATGTCCAGGAAGAGAGCGTGGGATGGTTTTTCAGGAATACTCACTTTTCCCCTGGCGTAATATACTCGATAATATCGGCCTTGGTTTGGAATTTGCAGGAAAATCCACTGAAGAAAAACAGCAGAAAAGTATGGAGTACCTTAAACTTGTGGGACTTGAGAAATTTGGGAAAGCTTTCCCCCATGAGCTTTCTGGAGGGATGCGCCAAAGAGCCGCTATAGCGCGGGCTCTGGCTAATGATCCTGAAGTGCTCCTTATGGATGAACCCTTTGGAGCATTAGATGCTCATACGAGAATTTTGCTTCAACAAGAACTCCTTCGCATATGGGAAGCTCATAAAAAAACAATTCTTTTTGTAACTCACAGCGTAGATGAAGCAGTGTTTCTTTCCGATAAAATTGTTCTCATGAGTGCCAGGCCAGGTGAAATAAAAAGAATTATAAACATAAATATACCAAGGCCTCGAAAGCGATCTGACCCTACTTTCGGAACTCTCACATATGAAATTCTCAACATGTTGAACAAGGAAATAGTTTTACAGTAACGCCTCATGATCTCCCCTTCAGATAAGCCACTCTATCCCCAGAGCGGCTTATCTTATTTATCACCTAAAATAACAAAATGAGATACCCTTTCTCCTATTCTCGTCTCTATAAGCTCTCCTTTTTCACTTTTTATTCTTGGGTTTAAGGGAGTAATAACAGCCCTTCCCACAATATGCGAATATTCTTTCCCTTCCTCTAAAAAGCGAAATCTCCAGACGTTGTGCAGGAAAACAGGCATGCCATAATACTCTCCAATGTAAAGCATAACATGCCCTGGCATAGTCGCTAAAGTACGAAAAGGAATGCCCTCTTCTTTTATTCGCTTTTCCTTTAGACATACTGAAAGATTTTGTACATCTATTTTTTGCCCTATTTGCCCCTGAGCTTTTGAATTTCTTGGAAGCCAAATGCCAAATACTGTAAAAAAATCTCGAGTTGTGGCACTGCAATCTCGTTTTAAATTTAATCCGCCCCACCCATAAGACTCCCCTATAAATTGAGACGCAATAAAAGCGGCGTTACATTTTGTCATGGGAAAAGGTTTGGCAACAGCAGCTTTTTTATCTAAAGACACGCTCCTGAAAAGAGCATTTCCCCCGCTTCCTCGAATGGCTATTAATACCTCGTAGCAATCTGCCAAAGTTCTGTCTCGGGAAATAGGCAATATAGTTCCCACTTTAGACAGAGCATAAAAAACTCCTTCACTATCGAGAAGAGGAACATTATCTTTCACTACTACACATAAACTATGTTTTTTCCATTCCTCAATCTGAGCCTCTGAAATCCAAGCCAAACGACGTATATCCATCCATCCAGAAGCAGTGGAGGCATTAACGAAAGCCCACATGCCATCTTTTGAGATATGAGAGACAAAAAGGGGTTCTCTTGGTTGAACAGTAGAGTTTTGAAGGTAGTCGAAGGGATACCCTTCTCCAGGCTCATCGAAAGAATAAAAAAGAGGATCCTGTGTAGGGAAAACTCGCAGGTCCGTCTCTTCCACACTTATGGCCTTACGATTGAGAGTACCAAAAGATTCAATAGAAGCATTATCATGCTGAACTCCAAACCATTCCTTTGATCGAGGCTGCCGATTTTCCCCAAAAACTTTTCTTCTGGAAAAAGCCCGAAATCCCCAAAGCAGCAAATCTACACCCCCGACAGGTTTATCTTGGGACCATGGAGCGAAAAATTTCTCATCAAAATAACGGTTACATGCCATTTGTTTTTCTTCACTTATAAGGCGCTCTGAATAATCCCTAGAAATAGTACAAAAAGGGCTCTGACTCATAAATTCTAGGCCAGAAACATTTTTATCTGCTCCGCTAGCTTCTGCTGAGCAAACAATAAGAAAAGCAAAAATAAAAAGAGACACGACACAAAAGAGCACAATAAAAAGGGGGGGTAACTTGTTAATAGACACATATAATTTATTCATCAGTTTTGGTCAACTCCTTCTCTCCCTTTGAAAGGATTAGCAACGTCGTTAAAATATTTTTTATCATACTATCTCACTCTACAGACTGTTTGTGTGTGATAAAAGTCTATTTGACTTCTATAATTTTCCATGATATAAGTTTTAACAATATTCAGCCAGTTTGGAGGATCTAATCAAGATGTTGAAATTGCAAAAGATTGCTTCTTCTAACTGCTTTTTGGGATATTATTACGCCAGCGTGGGACCCTACTGGAGGGCCGACGCCTAGAGCGTGTTGGCTTTTACCAGGGCCGGGTTCCCTACTCATAGGGAGCTTGGCCCTTTTTTTATGCTTTTAACTACAAGAAAAGGTGGAGATAACAAATGGATGATATTAAGGAACAAGTCTTGCAGCAACTTCAACGCGTAGTACAAAGGGTCTGGGATTCTAATAGCTTATATAGGCGCAAAATGGAAGAATTAAATATTCTTCCAGAAGACATTAGATCTATGGACGATTTTAAAAAACTCCCCCTTACCACGAAACAGGATTTACGAGACTCCTACCCTCTCGGCATGCTAGCATGTCCCAAAGAACAGGTTGTAAGACTTCACGCTTCTTCAGGCACTACAGGAAAACCTACCTTCGTTCCTTACACTCAAAAAGATATAGACATGTGGAGAAAATGCATGGCAGAACGTCTAGAAACAGCTGGCGTAAGATCTAGCGATGTATTCCAAATTATTCTCGGTTACGGCCTATTTACCGGGGCTCTCGGTTTTCATTATGGAGCAGAGCAATTAGGTGCCATGGTTATTCCTTCTGGTGGAGGTTTTACAGATAGACAACTCCTCCTCATGGAAGATGCTGGAACCACTGTCTTTACTAGCACCCCGTCCTATGCTCTCTACTTAGCAGAGCGTATAGAGAAAGAAAATCTTCGAGCTCGTCTTCGCCTGAGATTAGCCATTCTCGGGGGAGAAGCTTGGACTGAAGATTTAGGAGAGCAGATAGAGAATATGTTAGGGGTTACTGTTATAAACTCTTATGGACTATCTGAAATTATGGGGCCTGGAGTAGCGATGGAATGTCCCGAAAAACAAGGCATGCACTTTAATGAACAGCATTTTTATATAGAAACTATAGACCCCAAGAGAGGCACCCCTCTTCCTGATGGAGATTTAGGCGAGATGGTTGTTACGACCTTGACTAAAGAAGCTTTCCCCCTTGTTCGGTATCGCACAAGAGACCTTTCGTCGCTGCGCACGGAGCCTTGTCCATGCGGACAAAAAGGGAAACGCATCAATCGTGTCGCTGGAAGAAATGACGACATGCTCATTATTCGCGGCGTAAATATTTTTCCTTCTCAAGTAGAAGCGGCTCTCGCCCATGTAGGGGGGATTACTCTTCACTACCGCATTGAAGTCTGTGACCGTAATGGTATGCCCGATCTAACAGTTGTTTGTGAATCCCAAAACCTTCTTGCTGAAACAGAAAAGAAACTCTTAATGGAACAGGCTATTTGCGTTCTGAAAGAGAACCTAGGCATTCGAGTAAACGTACGAATAGAAGATCCCGAAGCCCTTGGCAGACATGAAGGGAAAGCTCTTCGAGTGCTTCACGTGGCTTAATGTTAGAAACAGAAAATACAAAGGAGATAACTATCATGGCGAAATCAAATGAAAAAAAAGCTTCTCTGACTAGAATAGACAAAAGATACGATCCCAAGGAAAATGAATTTGATTTTGAGGGACTTTCCTTCGCCTATCGAGAGGTTTTAAAGAATGAGCAACGATAGCGTTTATGGTTATAAAAGGCCGCTCGAAATGAACGATCTAACGAGATCCTTTCGAGCGGTCTTACCACTGTTCTTCTTCAAACAGAAACACGCATCTGCTCTAATTCATCACTATACAGTACGGTTATTTTTAGCCCTTCACCGACGCTCCTAACGAAAAGGCCTCGTTTAAGGCATCCTGATTTTGAGCAACAGGCAACAACTCGGAACAAGCCCCAACGACCCCACCAAAATCCATTTCTAGCCAATCACAAATATCAACATACATTTTCTCAACAAGTTCTGGACCTAAATTAGGTAACTCCCCCCCATAAGTCATAACAAGAAAGATTTTTTTACCTTTAAGTTTCTCATAATCCGCTGCATACAAGCGGTCCATAAATAACTTCAACTGGGCCGAGATATTCCACCAATAGATAGGTGTAGCTAAAACAAGAACATCTGCCTCATATACTTTGGAATACAAGGAGCTCATATCATCATCAATAACACAAGGGGCACCTTGCTTTCGCTTACAGGCATTACATGCTGTACATGGAGCTATATGTAAATCGTGAAGAAAAACAGTCTCCGCTACAACTTTTTTTGAAGCGGCTCCCTCTACAAACTTCTCCAATAACGCTGCTGTGTTTCCCTTTCTTCTAGGACTTCCTAACAGAGCAAGTATTTTCATTACTTATCACCTCCATAGAAACACTTAAAAAAGTATATCATTTAGGGCCCTTGACAGAACACTAAGGATATTGCTATGGTATCTCCATGAAAAAAACAATGAAACATCTCAGAGATTTTAATTCTATCAATAAGTTCTGGTGGTGGCGCTGTTAGCGCCGCCGCAGGTATGGCTTGATTTTTCAGGGGCTGCGGGGCAAAAAACCGCAGCCCCTTTTCTTTTGATCTATCGCTATCTTTTACAGAGTTCGAAGAAAGGGGCTTCTTCCCAAAAAGGAAGAGGTCCCTTTTTTTATATAAAACAAGGGAGGTATTGTTCATGAAACAGAATAAGAAAGGATTCTTTGGAGAATATGGTGGTAGTTTTGTGTCGGAAGCATTGCAATCTCGCCTCAATGAGCTGGAAAAAGCTTATGAGGACGCCCGTCATGATCAATCTTTTGCCGAAGAATTTACAACGACTTTAAAAGAATATGTGGGGAGGCCATCGGCTCTTACAGAGTGTAAAAATATATCAAAATACTTTGGGGGAGGACGACTATTTCTGAAACGAGAAGATCTCAATCACACTGGCGCCCACAAAATAAATAATGCGTTAGGACAAGCTCTTCTAGCTAAACGTATGGGGAAAAAGGAACTCATAGCAGAGACAGGTGCTGGAATGCACGGCACAGCCAGTGCCACCGTAGCGGCTCTTATGGGAATGAAGTGCACTGTATATATGGGAGCTCTTGATGTAGCTCGCCAAGCCCCGAATGTAGCCCGTATGAAAGTATTAGGAACAGAAATTATAGCTGTAGAGGAAGGACAGAAAGCTCTTAAAGAAGCCGTTGATGCAGCTCTAAAAGCTTTTGCAGAACGACCTGAAACTTTCTATTTGTTAGGTTCAGCTGTAGGACCTCATCCTTATCCTACTATGGTTCATGATTTTCAAAGTATTATCGGTAAAGAGGCAAGACAACAATTTCTGGACCGCGAAGGTACATTACCAAACTATGCTTTGGCCTGTGTAGGTGGTGGAAGTAACGCTATTGGTCTTTTTGCAGGTTTTCTCAACGACTCGGACGTGAAGTTGTTCGGAGTGGAACCAGCCGGGAAGGGGTTGGCCTCTGGGGAGCATGCAGCTACATTGTCTGTGGGGAAACCATCTATTATTCATGGGTTCAAGAGTTACGTACTTACAAAAGAAAACGGGGAACCAGCCAATGTATACTCTATATCAGCAGGGCTTGATTATCCTGGCGTTGGCCCAGAACACGCCTATTTGAAAGACAGCGGTCGGGTAAACTATGTGTCTGTCACAGATCAAGAAGCCATTGATGCCTTTAAACTGCTCTGCCAAAAAGAAGGGATCATCCCCGCTCTTGAAAGCTCTCATGCGTTAGCCTACGCTTTTAAACTACTTCCCAAACTTACCCGGAGGGAAAGTATCCTCGTCAATCTTTCTGGGCGAGGAGACAAAGATATGGATGCGATCCTTCCTCTTCTTAAATGAAAGAAACTTTAACGGCACGTTCTCGCATTATGAACGTGCCGTTTTCTCATTTATAAAGCGAGAAGAAAGAGTACGAAGCCACGTCATCATATGTTGAAAAAGTCTGCTTCGATACTGCTCCGGCAAAGAAATAATACGAAACCATCTTGTTATAATAAGGTCCGTAGCAACCTCTTCCAAACGTCCATCTAATAATTCCTCCTCTACTGCCATACGTGAAAGACAGCTCAACCCCATACCAGCCTCTACTGCTCGCTTAATAGCCTCAGTGTGCCCAATCTCTTGTACGTTATGCAAGCGAATGTTTTTATGAGTCAACGCTGCTTCAAATGTACTCAAAGTACCAGAACCTCGCTCTCTCAAAATCCATTGTTCATTAGCTATCTCTTTTACAGAAACCACGGGACGAGCCCCAGCAAAAGAATGGGAAGGCGACGCTATTATCACCAGTTCATCCCAAAGCCATTCTTCTTCATATAAGTCACAGCCGTCTATAGCTCCTTCCACTAGGCCTATATCCAGAGCCCCCTCTCGAACAAGATTTGCAATTTCTTTAGTATTGCCTACATTTAAAGTCACCTTTACTTGGGGATTTTCCTCGCAGAAAATCTTCAGCCACGAAGGGAAAAAATAATTTCCTATAGTTGTACTACACCCTATGAAAAGTTCCCCTGTTAAATCTCCTTCTTCACTTTTAGCCATATCCACTAATTCTCTAGCTGAAGCAAGAATCTTCTCTGCTTCAGGAAACAGCATCCGCCCACGATCATTTAAAACCAGCCCTCTTCCTACTCGATGAAAAACAGGGCCTCCTATAATTCTTTCGAATTCTCTTAAAGCCATACTCGCCGCTGATTGACTTATAAAAAGTGTTTTAGCAGCCCTCGTTAAATTTTCATAACGCGCTATTTGCACAAAAATTTCTAATTGGCGAAATGTCATTATTTCCATACTTAAACCTCATTCATCATTTTTATTGATTGAAATTATCATAATAATAAGCTGGAATCAATAATACAGTCTGGTTATAGTATGTTGCATCTACGTTGGAATTTATCATAATTTAAAGGGGTTATACTTTGATGATAATACTTCAATCTCCATATTTCTGGATCATAACAAGCTTAGCATTAACTCTCTTAACAAAGTCTCTTGCCATTGCTCTCTGTTTTGGAAGTGCCATTGCTCTTTTATGGGGAAATCCTGCCAAAAAAGTTACGGGGATGCTGTCAAAATATCTTCTGCAACTTGCTGTTATTCTCTTTGGGTTCGGTTTGCAGCTTAATGTTATATTGAAAGTCGGCTATTCTTCCATAGGCATTACTTTTTTCAGCATTTCCACAACACTTTTTCTAGGTTGGGTTTTAGGAAAATTATTTAAAGTGGAGCGGAGTGTTTCTATTCTCATCAGCAGTGGTACGGCTATTTGCGGTGGAAGCGCTATTGCAGCTATGGCTCCTGCTATTGGCGCGTCTCAGGGACAAACCGCTATTGCTATGGCTGTGGTCTTTTTACTCAACGGAATTGCCCTTCTCGTCTTTCCCCATTTGGGGCACCTTATAGGCCTTAATCAAGCTGACTTCGGGGTGTGGGCCGCATTGGCTATTCATGATACAAGCAGCGTAGTAGGGGCAACCGCTATTTACGGAGCAGAGGCTCTGGCTATTGGCACAACTATAAAACTCACACGTGCCCTATGGATATTACCCCTTTCTTTTTTAGGGGCGAAGCTTAACAAAAGTGATAGCAAGGCAAAGGTGCCGTGGTTCTTATTTGGCTTCCTTCTTGCAGCTCTGATCCGTTCCCTCTTCCCAGGGATGGAGGACCTATGGCATCTGTTGGCTATAAGCGGTAAAAAGCTTATGGTTACAACTCTCTTTTTTGTTGGAGCCGGTCTCACTAGAGAAGATCTAAAAAAAATAGGCGGAGGATCATTGCTGAAAGCAATAACATTATGGATTCTTGTTTCCCTTATCTCTCTTACCGTAATAAGACTGGGGCTCATTAAGCTCCCAGTCTAATGTATGACAACACTCAATACCGGTCTGCAGTAGCTGCTTAAGCTCGACGCCTAGTTTAATTTATGTCAACATTGAATTGAAACCTCTTTTAAGAAAGAGAAGAGAAGTATATTCCCCCCTTAATATAATAAAAAAAGCCAGGGAAAAATCCCTGGCTTTAAATATCACTTTAAACAAAACCCTACGCTTCTACCGAACCATCCGACATAGAAAGGGAAAATACTACCGCCAAACTTGCCAAAATTAAAAATAAGGACATTACAATCACCTCTTGTATCCCACTCAAAACCTTTATACCCTATCAAACAAGTATAATAAAATTTTACTCCCGATGAGCAAACATGTCAATAGTGTTTGCTAAATAAAGTACAAATTATTGATATTTTATTTTAAAATTTATTACAATATTGGTCAACTTTTTATCTAACAATAATACTATACATTTATAAAATTCTACTGGGGTTTCCAAAGGTCCCTCTGTCATAGAACCTTTTTAACATGCATGTGTGTCAGAATATCTCCCACTAAAAATACAGTCCTATGAGTCTCCTTACATAGCGGAACCAATCATATCCTTACTAATAGTGCCGATCATTATTGCTCTTTCTTCTTTTATCCTCGCGTTTATTAAAAATTTTTTCAAAGCATATTTTCACGAATCTTATTGACATATTATATATCTAGACACTATGATGCATACAGTGACATGATTTCATGTGTGCTTTATTACGTAATCTAAAAAATAGGAGGGGGATCTTATGACTCAAAAATCAAAAGAAGTCAAAGAAAAACAACTCGCTCCACTTGGTCTATCGTTAGGCACATTTGCCCTTTGCGCATTCGTCATTGGTTTTTCCATTATGAAACTAGGCGTTGATGCTCATATTCCCATGGTCATTGCCGCCACGATCTGTGCTGCCGTAGCTATGTTTTTCCTCGGGAAAACATGGCAAGATGTAGAAAACGGCATTGTGAATGGCATACAATTAGCGCTTATACCTATTATTATCCTTATGCTTGTTGGCCTTCTTATAGGAAGCTGGATTGCTTCGGGAACAGTTCCTGCTCTTATCTATTATGGATTAAAATTACTATCACCTAGATACTTTCTTGCTGCAACCTTGCTTATTTGTTCTATTGTTGCTGTTTCAACCGGAACATCCTGGACTACCGCAGGAACAGTAGGAATCGCCCTCATGGGGGTAGGCGGAGCGCTTGGTATCCCCAGCCCCATGACAGCCGGAGCCATTATTTCTGGGTCTTATTTTGGAGATAAAATGTCGCCTCTTTCTGATACGACGAATCTAGCCCCAGCAGTGGCTGGCGGTGAACTTTTTGACCACATTCGAGCCATGGTCTGGACCACAGCTCCTACATACATCATAGCTCTTATTATTTATATCGTTATTGGCCTTCGTTTTAGTGGAGATACAGGAAACTTAGAGGATATAGCTATCATCTCTAATACAATGATTCAGACATATAAAATCAATATTATTACGTTAATCCCGCCTATTTTTATTATAGTAAGCGCTTGGAAAAAGTGGCCCGCTATCCCCTCTCTTATGATTGGAATTTTTCTCGCTTGTCTCACAGCCTTCTTCATGCAGGGACAAGGAATATCAGACCTTATTTCCATCGTCCATTATGGATATGAATCTGAAACTGGAGTCAAGGCTGTTGATGATCTGTTAACTCGAGGCGGACTTGACAGCATGATGTGGACCATTTCTCTCATCGTTTGCGCTCTTTCATTTGGAGGCATTATGGAAAGCTGCGGATTTCTCGAAAGCATCCTCTCCCATCTCAGCAAATATCTCAAAAGCGTACACTCTCTTGTGGGAATCACTCTCATTTCCAGTTACCTCAGCAACTTCTTTCTTGGCGATCAATTCCTCGGCATTATCGTTCCGGGAAGGACTTTCAAACCCGCTTATGAAGCGATGGGACTTGCTCCTCGTATGCTTTCAAGAACTTTGGAGGATTGCGGCACTATCTCTTCCCCTCTCATCCCCTGGACAGCTTGTGGAGCCTTCATGAGCAATGTGCTCGGGGTAGGATCTTTCACTTTTATGCCCTACGCCTTCTTCAACTGGCTAAATCCTATCGTAGCTTTCCTTATGACATTTGCTGGCATAGGTATTTTCTGGAGAAAAGCAGACGGTACCATTACACAGGATAAAACTCAGTCTGTAGCAGCACGTCAAGAGGCTTAGAGCTTTACGTTAAATTTAGCTTTTTATAAGGAAGGGGTTTTATAACCCCTTCCTCTCTATGTATCGGAAAAAAATCAAAACAAGGGCTACAAATATACCGATAATAATCCAGTGACTTGTACCTAGAATCTGGGGAATTGTTATTTTCCCCAAATCACCCCAGACGAGAATCGTCCTTTGCAAAAAAGGGTACGCTTCAGCATACAGAGCTGCACCTGATAACATTCCTAAAATTCCCCAAATAGCATCAAGTCGCCCTTCTCCAATAGCCCCTAGAGACGTGCCAGGACAATATCCCAGCAGAGCCCATCCTATTCCGAATAAAATTCCTCCGGGCAGCAAAGCTCCCAAAACAGTAGGCTTAATAGATAGCTTAACTATGTCAAGGTCAAATAAAAAATAAGTCCCAATCATACCCACAGTAATAGTAGAGAGCATAAACTTCAAAATGGTAAAATCCTTCAGCTTCAAGGCACCTAATTGTCTGTCATAACGAACAGTTTCAGATCGCTGAAGCAATATGCCAAAAATAAAACCCGTCAGCAACCCCAAAACAAGCTCTGTTTTCACAACCTGTCACCTTCCCCATATAATAAACGAGCAACAAGAATTCCTGCTCCAAAGAAAAGGGCTAGGGCAACATATCCGCTAACAGCTAACTGAAGCGTACCGCTCAGTCCGTGACCACTCGGTCAGCCATCTGCGAGTCGCGCTCCAAACATGGCTATAATACCTCCTACAAAAGCGGTAACAGCACGGCGTAACGAGCTTTTGCCGAAACGATCTCGCCATGTAATGGGGACCCATTGCACTCTATACGTTTTAGTAAAAAGAGAGCTTACAAGAGAACCAAGGAAGATACCTATAACAAACATAAATTGCCAGTCTATTTGGGGGATTTCTTTCATAAAATATGGCATTTGGGCTACTTTCTCAGGGCTAAAAATCTTCTCCACAAAACCGGCAGATCTTACAAAAGAAGTCGATGCTCCAAAATACTTTCCAGTAAACCATGTGGATAGGACAGAGAGCGCTCCTGCCAAACTTCCAGCTAAATAAGGATTCATCGGCATTCCCCTACGATTATACATATATAGCCCCCCTTCTTTTTCTATGTCGTCTATATTGTATATTAATCTGTCTTATCTTCCAATAGAACCTTAAGAGAGATAATTTCTAGGATTTTCCCATTTTTTATGTTAACGTAAAAACAATCGGGGAAGATAGGGGGAGCTAGTGCATGCGTATTGCTCTTATAGGTTTTGGAGGGGTAGGGAAAGCTTTTACTCGCCTTCTGGAAGAAAAAAAAGAGGAACTGAACCGGAAAAATATTTCTATTTCTCTTACCTACATTATCCGCAGTCAAGGCGGAGTATATGATCCTTTGGGTATCACTAATTCCTCAAGTCTCATCTTCAATCCTGCCATAACTTTTCAATCCCTTATAAAACGACGAGATGTGGATTTGCTTGTGGAAGCTACGCCTACCAATAAGGAGACAGGGGAACCTGGGTTAACCCATATCGCAGAAGCCCTCAATTCAGGAATTCATGTCGTTACGGCTAACAAAGGGCCAGTTCTCCTCGCTTATAGAGATTTGTACGTCATGGCGAAACGGAACCACGTACAATTTGCTATAGGGTGCACCACTGGAGGGGCTCTTCCTGTAATTAATGCTGGCCTTTTCGATATGGCTGGGGCCTCTATATCATCTATAGAGGGTATCTTAAATGGCACGTCTAACTTCATTTTTCAAGAGATGGAATTAAATGGAACCTCTTATCTAGACGCTCTTAAGAAAGCTCAAGGAATGGGCATAGCTGAAACAGATTCCACTTTAGATGTAGAAGGATGGGATACTGCAATAAAGCTATTAATTCTTGTCAATGTATTGATGGGAGAAAATAAAAAACTCTCCGATATATGTGTTGAAGGGATCACAACCATTTCTGCGGGGAAAATACAAGAGGTGCGCAGAGATGGAAAACGAATCAAATTAATAGGGAAAGCCAGAAAAACCGGAAACGACGTGATATTATCAGTACAATCTGAAACTATAGATTCTTCTCATCCTCTTTACGGAGTCAACGGAACAAACAAAGCCGTGCGATTTATATCTGACTCGCTGGGAGAACTCACGATAATAGGAGGGGCTTCTGGAACGACATCAGCCGCAGCCTCCTTATTACGAGATATTATTAATATACAAAAAGGATATCAATTTGTATCATGAATCTAGCATGATGCAACTAAACAGAAAATTCTTAACTATTTTTGTTCTTAATCTAGGCCCTAATATTGAGAAAAATATTTTTATTTTACTTCTTCCCCTTCTGCCAAAACTATACTCCCGCCTATTCTCTACGTAGCTAAAAGGCTACAATACAGAGACACTCTACGTAGCTATGCCATCTACCTTCGGACATAGGGGGGATTAGGTTAAAAGACTACAATACTAGAGATACTCTGCACTTCATCGTTTTGCGTTGTGAGGGAAATATACCTTTGAAGCAACAAAGAAGGGAGGGTATCCAATGGAAGATCCTAATGCCTATTGGAGTTGGAGTGTTGAGACTGCTTTTAAAGCCCTTGAAACGCAACCTACCGGCCTTTCGTGGGAAGAAGCAAAAAAACGGCGAGAAAAACTTGGAACTAACGTACTTAAAGCTAAAAAAAGCTATACACTGACTCGACTTTTTTGGGCTCAGTTACGAACCCCTATCGTATTTATTCTCATCTGCGCCGCCTGCATTTCTTTTTTCCTTCATAATCCTTCTGATGCCCTTATAATTTTAGCGATTGTGCTAACAAGCAGTTTTTTATCTTTTCAACAAGAAAAAGGGGCACAGGAAGCTACCTCTAAACTTTTAGCAATGGTTCAAATAAAAACGAAAATTATACGACAGGGAGAGCCAACGAATATCCCCCTAGAGGAAGTTGTTTCCGGAGACGTTGTTTTACTGTCCGCCGGCGATATTATTCCAGCAGACTGTCTTCTCATCGAAAGCAAAGATCTTTTTGTAGATGAGGCGTCCCTCACTGGCGAAACATACCCTATAGAAAAAATCCCCCTCCTTTTGGCCCCGCAAACTTCGTTGAACAAGCGAACAAACACCCTTTTCCTGGGCACTCACGTCATTAGCGGCACAGGAAGAGGGATCGTCGTAAATACAGGCAAAAAAACAGAGTTTGGAAAGATTGCCCAACAACTCCGCATCCGCCCCATAGAAACAGATTTTGAGAAAGGGATCCGACGTTTCGGCTATTTTCTAGTAGAGGTTACATTATTGCTTGTTATTCTTATTTTTGCTTTTAATGTTTTACTCTCCAGGCCTGTTTTAGACTCTTTTTTATTCTCTCTCGCCTTGGCTGTAGGCCTCATTCCTCAGCTTCTTCCAGCAATAGTAAGCGTTAATTTAGCCAATGGCGCTAAAAAAATGGCAAAAAGTAAGGTTATCGTCAAACGACTCTCAGCTATAGAAAATTTTGGAAGCATGAACATCCTCTGTTGTGATAAAACCGGAACACTCACGGCAGGAAATGTACGGCTTCATACCGCCCTTGCACCAGATGGGTCTCCTTCAGAGTATGTCTTGCACGTAGCTGCCATGCACTCAGCATTAGAAACAGGCTTCAATAATCCTATTGACACGGCAATAAAAAACGCACACCCCATCTCATATAAAGAAGCTCAAAAATACGACGAAGTACCCTACGACTTTGTTAGAAAAAGGCAGAGTGTACTTCTGGAATATAACGAACAAAACCTTATTGTCAGCAAGGGAGCTGTGAATTCAATTCTTTCTATTTGCAGCTCTATAGATATGGGACATGAGAAAAACACCTTTTCTATAGAGTCTTATTTGCCTTCTATTATAGAATTGTATAACGAATTAAGCTCTCAGGGGCTAAGAACTCTAGGCGTAGCCATTAAAAACATTGGTTCCTTGATACATTTCACAAAAGAAGACGAAAAAAACATGACGTTTATAGGTTTTTTAACGTTTTACGATCCTCCCAAAGATGGAGTTATTCAAGCCATCCAAAAACTTTCTGAACTAGGCATCTCCTTAAAAATTATTTCCGGAGACAATGCACATGTAGTCAAAAACATAGCGCAACAAGTGGGCATTATTGCACCTCGCGTTATAACTGGTGCTGACCTTCGATCAATAAGTGATGCAGCTCTTTTCCACCTTGCCAATCAATGCTCTCTATTTGCAGAAGTAGAGCCGAATCAAAAAGAACGAATCATTATGGCCCTCAAAAAATCCGGGAACAGTGTAGGGTTTATGGGAGATGGAATAAATGATGCTTCAGCCCTTCATAATGCAGATGTCGGCATTTCGGTAGATACAGCAGTAGATGTAGCCAAAGAAGCCGCTGACATAGTACTTCTTGAAAAAGACCTCGCCGTACTTTCTGAAGGCGTTATAGAAGGACGACGAACATTCGCAAACACAATGAAATACATATTTATGGCCACGAGTGCTAATTTTGGCAACATGTTCAGTATGGCTGGAGCCTCGCTCTTCTTATCTTTTCTTCCTTTAGTACCCAAACAAATTTTACTTATGAACCTGTTGACAGATCTACCAGAGATGACTATTGCCATGGACAACGTGGATAAAGAACTCATCCAAAAGCCTCAACGATGGGATATATCTTTCATTCGCAAATTTATGGTCGTTTTTGGCCTTATGAGCTCATTTTTCGACTACATTACCTTTATAATTCTTTTGTTCTTTTTCCATACTCCAATCTCCCAATTCAGAACTGGATGGTTTCTGGAATCCATAGCTTCGGCTTGCCTTGTCGTATTGGTTGTACGGAGCAGGAGACCTTTTTTCAAATCTCTACCTGGTTTCAAACTTCTTATAGCCACAATAGGTGTACTCTTTTTTATTCTTCTTTTCCCCGCTACTCCCCTTGCCACACTCTTCGGCTTTTCTCCTCTTCCCTCTTTTCTTTTATGGACACTTTTTGTCATTATAATGTGCATGACCCTCAGTGCAGAAATTATCAAGAAAATCTTTTATCGCTCTATTTCATAGTAGTATTTTTTGAAATATCCCTGAAAGTAAAAAAATAAACAGCATTATCACATGTCTGATGCAATGGATACTTGTAAAAGTTTAAATATTCAGGATAAAATACATATATATTCCCGCGAGAAGAAAGGATCCCGAGCTTGATAGCCTGCATTCTATAGAGAACATGGCTTCAAGCCTATAGGGCGTAGCAGGAAACTGCTGCGCCTCCCGCGTTTGGAAAGGAATCCCTTACTATAAACTAAGGAGGGAGAACTATATGTTTGACTGCTATGCTGGGAAAATTCTACATGTAGACCTGTCAAATGGGGAAATATGGTCAGTTCCTTTATCCGAGAATTGGGTCCGAAACTATATTGGAGGAGAAGGTTTTGGAGCTATTTATCTTGCTGAATCTTTAGCTAAAGGAATTGATGGTCTATCAGCAGAAAACAAGCTTCTTTTTGCATGTGGCCCTTTAACTGATACAAAGGCCCCTTGTTGTGGCCGAACTGTGGTTATGTTCAAGTCTCCCCTTACAGGAACCATCGGAGCTTCCAATGTGGGAGGAGCTTGGGCCCCCCAGCTCAAAAGGGCGGGATTCGATATGCTTGTTGTTCATGGGCAAACTCCAAATCCAACATATCTTTCAATCAATAACGATGAGATCACCCTGCATTCTGCAGAAAAAATTTGGGGGAAAACTACAAAGGAAACGACGGAAATAATCCGTCAAGAACTGGGGAATCCCGAAGCAGAAATCGCATGTATCGGCGAGGCAGGAGAGAAGCTTGTGCGCTTTGCAACCATAATGGTTGGGAACGAACACGCTGCCGGAAGAGGGGGTGGCGGTGCTGTAATGGGGGCGAAAAAACTTAAAGCAATTGCTGTTTATGGAACAAAAGCACGAACGCAAATACATAATAATGACCAATTTAATAACGCTGTAAAAAAAGCCATACAAGAACTTCACAATGAAGCCTTTATTCGGGAAGAGCTTATGAAATATGGTACCCCTTCTTTCTTTGATGCCATGAACAGCCTTGGTCTTGTACCAGCTTATAACTGGCAACGAACCACAACGAATTTCAACGATAGTCTCGGACATAAAGCCTATCATGAAAAATTGGAGGTAAAACAGGATCGATGTTACAACTGTCCAATTGGCTGTGTTCGCCTCACGCGCATTCCAAAAGGGAAATATGAGGGTCGTTCCGGATCGGGACCTGAATATGAGACATTAGCTGCATTTGGGCAAAAACTGGGGAATAAGGACCTCTACTCTATCACTGCCGCAAACTATATTGCAAACGATCTCGGCCTTGATATTATTTCGGCAGGGCAAGTAATAGCCACGGCCATGGAGTGGTATGAGAAAGGAATTATCGATCAAAACAAAACCGACGGACTTGTTCTTTCATGGGGAAACAGCGATGCTATTGTGGAGATAGTAGAACGCATTGCTAGGCGACAAGGTGATTTTGCCACTCTCCTCGGAGAGGGATCTCTCAGAGCTGCACAAAGTATCGGAGGGGACGCAGAGAAATATGTTATGCACGTGAAAGGGCAAGAAATGGCCGCAGATGGAGTGCGAAGCAGTAAGGGAGAAGCTCTATCGCATATGCTTTCTCCACGAGGGGCAGACCATTTACGTCCATATGGTGCTACTGTCGATGCTTTCGGCTACCTGGAAGAAGAACTTGGCGTTACCGAACGTGTAGATCCATTCAGTGAAGAAAACAAAGATTGGTTCAAGCCTTTTGAAGAGCTCTCTATGGCCGCAAATTTGCTTGGCGTATGCTTGTTCGCTAGTATCACCCTAGCCATAAAAGGAAGGACATGGGCAGAGCTTTTTAGCAGTGGATCTGGAAGAAAGTACAGCTATATAGACTTGTTTAAAGCAAGCGAACGAGTTATCAATATAGAGCGGCTTTTCAATATTCGCGAGGGATTTTCGAAAAAAGACGACTATCTCCCTCAGCGATTTAGTACTGAGCCCGCGCCAGATGGACCAGGGAAAGGACAAGTCGTCGATCAAGGCAGGCTTTTAGAGCTGGTTTATAAAATAAAAGGTTGGGATAGTCAAGGGGTTCCGACTAAAGAAAAACTCTCTGAGCTATATTTAACCGAAATAGGGAAAAAATTATTAGGTTGACATAGAAAGAATATTCAGTACCCCAAATGTCAAACGCAACGCTGGCATTTGGGGTGCACTTCGAAAAATGCCCGCCATTATCTCCTCCGATCTTGTTCCACAACTTAACAGGTGTTATTATCAACCCTCAGTTTGAATTTTGACTTTATATTGTGCATACATATTTCTTATCGAATAAAAGCAAAGGAGGTTTCCTTAAGAAGGCACTACAGTAACGTTATACATATGGAGGTGTTTCTTGTGTTGATGGAAGTAGTTAAATTTGCTAATGGAATTCTCTGGGGGAAGCTTATGACGTGGCTTCTTCTGGGAACTGGGGTTTTTTATAGCATTCGGTTATGGATTCCACAATTCCACCATTTTGGGCACACTTTTAAGGTATTGTTTGGAAGCAGGAGGTCAGAAGAGGGTGGTATTACGTCTTTTCAGGCTTTATGTACAGGACTAGCAGCCCAAGTAGGTACTGGCAACATAGCAGGTGTTGCAACTGCACTTGTTTCGGGAGGACCTGGCGCTGTTTTTTGGATGTGGGTAACCGCCCTTGTCGGGATGGCAACTATTTTTGCAGAGGCCGTTCTAGCCCAGTTGTTTAGGGTCAAAAATAAAGATGGCACATATCGTGGTGGTCCTGCTTATTACTTGGAAAAGGGGTTAGGACAACGGTGGATGGGAGTCCTTTTTGCGATAAGCATTATTGTCGCTATGCCTTTTGTTTTTAACGCCGTTCAGTGTAATTCTATTGTTGCCGGATTGCGAGGAGCTTTTTTCTCTAATGTAAAAGAAGGAGGAAACATTGAACTCTACTTGGGAATTGTCATAGCAGGCCTCACTGCTGTTGTTATTTTCGGTGGACTAAAACGGATAGCTCACGTAGCGGAGGTCGTGGTTCCATTTATGGCTTTGTTCTATATTCTTATTGCCTTAGTAGTAGTTATTATCCATATACAGCAGTTACCCGCCATTTTAGTTACTATCTTCAAAGGCGCTTTTGGAATAAAACAAGTGGCAGGAGGTATACTCGGGCATACAGTGGCTCAAGCATTCCGCTACGGTATGGCTCGAGGGCTTTTCTCTAACGAGGCGGGGATGGGATCCACCCCCAATGCCCACGCTACAGCAGACGTAAAACATCCAGCTCGCCAAGGTTTTGTAGCCATGATAGGTGTCTTTACAGATACTATTATTATTTGCACTGCTACAGCTGCTCTTATCCTTATTTCTGGACAGCTCGGCAGTGGCGAAACTGGAGTGGAGTTGACGCAACTTTCTCTTAAAACAGCTTTAGGTTCTTGGGGGCCAGCTTTTATCGCTATTGCCCTTACTTTTTTTGCTTGGACATCTATTCTTGGAAATTACTATTACGGTGAAAGTAATTTAATGTACCTTTTCCCGCAAGCACAAAAGGGACCTTTGCTTTTTTCGTATCGAATCGCCGTTTTAGGTATGATTATTTTTGGAGCCGTAAGTTCTGTACCACTCGTATGGGAGTTGGCAGACTTTTTTAATGGATTAATGGCTTTATTGAATCTTGTTGGCATTCTTTTGCTCTCTGGAGTCGTAGTAAAAGTTCTTAATGATTACGAAAGGCAATTGCAAACACAACCTGATTTTGAGCCACTATATAAGAGAACGGATATGTAATTTGTTATATAAAAAAAGGGTGCTGGGACATCTGTTCAGCACCCCTTTTGCTGGATTCTATGTCCAACTTTTTGAGCGCACTTCACATCCCAAACACCGCTTTTGATTATTCTTCTCTACCTTCACTATAAAGGCGCTTCATGGAATCTCGCAACCCCAGATAAACTGCCTTATATTCAGAGTACAGCTCATTATAAACTTCCGTATGTTCAGTTACTGGATAGACGGGCTCTTTAAAATGTAGCCACTCCTTCAAGATTTCTGGCCTGTCAAAAACACCCGTACCAAGACCTGCCAATAGGGCATCTCCAAGAGGAGCTTCTACATCTTCTTGAAGGACTTTCACTGGATAACCACTTACATCGGCAAAAATAGATGTCCAAAGGGAGGATTTCGCCGCGCCGCCTACAAGAACCATTTCTGGATCAAGCTTCACAGACGTTCCTAAGATGCTCTCCATATTATGACGAAGGGCATAAGCAACCCCTTCCATACAGGCTCGATATATGTGACCTTTGCCGTGATAAAGGCTCAACCCCATCAACGTTCCACGGGCACTGCTATCCCAAATAGGGGAACGCTCGCCCATCATATACGGAAGAAATACGAGGCCATCTGAACCAGCAGGGACATCCTGACTTTGAAGTTCCAGCAAAGAATATGCACTGACTCCGAGACGATTCTGGGTCTCCAATTCAAGAGTTCCAAAATTATTTCTGAACCACTGAATAACTGCACCAGCTGTAGCAGCTCCTCCAAAAGTGTAATTCTTTTTAAGAGGATCCAAAACGTGAGGATAACTGATCAATCGGTCGGTGAGATTCGCCTTTTCGGTAATAAACCCCCAGCACATAGATGTTCCTACCATGGCTACATGATTACCTTCCTCAAAAGCTCCCGCGCTTAACGTAGCTACCGCTGCATCTATGCCACCAGCTACAACAGGAGTCCCAGCAAGAAGCCCCGTAAGAGCAGCTCCTTCTGGAGAGAGCTTTCCCACTATATCTGACGAAGCTACTAAACGTTCAGGCTGCTTGGATACAGGAACCCCTAAGATAGAACACATTTCGTCAGACCAACCTCTTTTCCCGAGGTCGAAAATACCACCGATATTTCCAGCTGATGAATAATCGATAGCTACTTCCCCAGTGAGTTTATATATAACCCAAGCGTTGGGAGGCAAAAAAACAGCCGTTTTTTGCCATACATCTGACCAATTGTCACGTACCCACATCATCTTAGTAAAACCGTAATAGGAATCCACTGTATTGCCCGTGATCTCGTAGAGGCGCTCCAAATGTACGTGTTCTTTAACCCATTCCACCTGACGAGAGGCGCGTCGGTCCATCCAAATAAGGCAAGGCGCCAGAGGATTCATTTGACTATCGACAGGGATACCGGAACCACCATAAAGCCCACTAATAGCCATACCTACAATGTCTGCAAGAGGAACCCTTCCTACAAAGAGAAGATCACGAAGAACTTTACATGTGGCATCAAGCCAAATTTCCCCGTCCTGCTGCGCCCATAAAGGCTTCGGTTGGTCCACTCCATACTCGGCATGACTGGAAGCCACTATTTGCCCCTTTTCGCTTAGAAGAATGGCTTTCGTCCCTGACGTCCCTATATCAAGACCTATTAAATACCCCATGGAAATGCCCCCTTCTTCTCTACGCTTTAGCTTGTGGTTTTGAAAATTTATCTTTTAAAACGCTTAAAGAGATAACAAATATAAGGATTCCTCCCCACAAAGCTATAGCTAAGTGAGCACTCATGCCCAACAAATTTAATCCGCTGGATATAACCTGTAAAACCACGAGAGCTATCACAAGCCCCGCAACTTTCCCAAAACCTCCATCTGGATTGATACCTCCAAGGACAGAAGCCAATACTGTTACAAGGAGATAGGAGCTACCGTATCCCGCTCGAGCCGAATTAAAACGGGAAATCATTATAAGAGCTGCAATGCCACACAATATACCTGAAAGGATATAAACCTTTACAAGGACTTTTTTTACTTCTATTCCAGAAAAATCTGTAGCTTTAATATTTGAACCTATCATATACACACCCACGCCAAAAGGTGTTTTCTCGAGAAATATAGACACGACTATCGCACAAAAGGCAAAGATAAAAAGAGGAACAGGAATACCTGCGATAGTTCCATTTCCAATGAAAAGAATCGGAGCGGGGAACCCAGAAATAACAGATCCTTTG
Organism: Aminobacterium sp. UBA4908; assembly: GCF_002398115.1. NCBI lineage: Bacteria > Thermotogati > Synergistota > Synergistia > Synergistales > Aminobacteriaceae > Aminobacterium > Aminobacterium sp. UBA4908. The sequence goes on along the minus strand of NZ_DHCG01000007.1, from coordinate 85,740 downwards.
GTGATCAAAACGCTTAGTCCCTCTACGACAGTCATGGTCCCTAATGTGGCCAAAATAGCAGATACCCCTATATAAGAGACAACAAATCCATTAATAGCTCCTACTATAAAGGACACGAAAAGAGCCGCACTAAAAGCAAGCAAAATAACGAAGACCATACCACTGGCAGATATACCTTCATGGAGCATAGAGGTGAGTATATACGCTGCCGATATTCCCGCTACATTCGCCGTAGCAATAATAGATAAGTTAATACCGCCACTCACCATAGTTATCATCATGGCTATAGCAAGAATGCCTAATTCCGGGAGCTGAAAGGCCATAGACTGAAGATTTGCCATACTAAAAAATTGGCCATGAAGAACTAGAGAAAAGCCACTTACCAGCACGATGAGAAGCAAAAGTAAATTACGAAGTAAAGGATCACGCTTCCACATCAATATCCGCTCCCTTCCGCTCCTTGTTTTTGCTGTTCCAAGCGGTAACACTAACACTGATTAGAATCACAAAACCGATGACAATTTGATGCCAATAGGATGAAACCCCCAGGAGCGTCAATCCATTGGAAAGCACCGCAATTAAAGCTACACCCAGAAAGGTCCCTAGCAAAGACCCTGCACCACCTGCTAAATTAGCTCCCCCCAGAACAACAGCTGCCAGAACTTCCAGCTCTCGCCCCACAATAGAGTTCGGTGCTACTGTTTGAACTACCTGAGCCTGGATAATAGCAGCCCAGGCCGCTACCAAACCCATATAACAATAAACAAAAACATGGATACCTAATATATTGAACCCCATGCGTTTGGCAGCCTCCTGATGACCGCCCATAGCGTAAATTCCACGTCCTAAAACAGTTTTATTTAATAGAAATGCAGTAAAAGCAAAGGCTACTATAAGAGCCACTATTGGCATGGAAAGGCTATAAATATTCCCCGAACTACTTTGAAATCTGAAGAGTTCCCACCCATTCACAAACCACTCAGGAAAATCATACAGCCATTTACCCTTAGTAATAAAAATAAGCAATCCATAAAAAATATTAAGGGTAGAAATAGTGATAATAATGGCCGAAACCTTTAAATAGTGAACAAGCAGACCGTTAATCGCTCCCAAAGTTATACCAATGGCTCCAGCCATGGCAAAAGCAGTAAACCAGCTTCCACCATGTTTGATAATATACATAGCCACCACATATTGGGCCACTGTAGCTGTCGCCGTAAAAGAAATATCGATACCACCCGATATAAGGACAACAAGCAGACCGGTAGCCATAATGCCTACAAAAGAATAGCTCACGAGCAAATCAAACAGATTCTCGAGAGAAAAGAAATCTTCAGTAGCTACAGAAAGGAATGCCCCCATAAGAAACAACACTACGAGCAAATAAAATTCTCCACGTTTCATAAAGTTCAGTAGTTTAGTATTCATTGATCTTCTGGGTCAACTCCTTTTCTGTAATTTGAGCGGGAAAGCATTCTCCAACAATATGTCCTTTTCTCATGACCAAAACACGATGGCAATTATAAAGAACCTCCGGAACTTCATCTGATATTATAATGATCCCCATTCCCTGCAAGGCTAAATCTTTCACAACCTGATACAACCCATTCTTAGCAGCTATATCCACACCTACGGTAGGAGAGTCAAGAATTAGAATTCTGGGAGACGTAGCCAGCCACTTTGATAAAACTACCTTCTGCTGGTTGCCGCCAGACAAGGTTTTCACAGCTATGTCAGGAGTCGAGACCTTAATATTCAATTCGTTAACCCATTTTTTAAAACACGATGCTTTTTTCTCCCGGTCAATGAGATTTCCCTTCCCGAGAATCTGATCCATAATCGTTAAAATCATATTATTATCTGCCGGCTGATCAAGAATAAGCCCCAAAGAAAGCCTATCTTCCGACACATACCCTATGCCAGCTGCAATAGCATCTCTTTTATTAGATAGAGAAACCGGCCTCCCATCAAGACGAATCTCTCCGCTATCTGGAGGATTAGCCCCAAAAAGCGAGAGAGCCAATTCGGTGCGCCCGGATCCTAAAAGACCTGTAATCCCCAGAATCTCCCCTTCATGAAGAGAAAAAGAGATATCTTTATAGTTCTTTTCCTTGCAGAGGTTTTCTACCTCTAAAATAACCTCTTCCTTATTATATGGAGAGCAATTCACCTCATATTTAAACTGCTGACCTGTCATTAAAAACGCCAGTTTATGATCATCTAATTCTGAGGCTTCATAGACCCCGACTTTCTCTCCATCTCGAAGAACTGTCACTCGTTGGGCTATCTCCATAATTTCGTCGAGCCGGTGGCTTACAAATAATATCGTGATTTTTCGAGATTGAAGATCCCGAACTACCCGAAAGAGAGCATCAACTTCATTCCGCGTAAGGGAAGCTGTCGGTTCATCCATAATGACAAGCCTCGCCTCATTGGCTATAGCCCGACAAATAGCCACTAACTGTCGATCTGCTATGGAGAGCTCTCCTACCGTTTTCTCTAATGGAAGAGAGATTCCTATTTTATTCATCGCCGCTTCAGAACGCTGTATCAAATTCTTCCGGTCTACAAACATGCGGCCTTTCTCTAAATATTGGCCAATACCAATATTCTCCGCTACAGATAAATTAGGAAAAAGAGACAGGTCTTGATAAATAACCTGGATCCCCTTATTTATAGACTCCAAAGGAGTTAAATGGGAAAGAATCTCCCCATTAATATGAATTTCCGCTCCTTCTTCCGCCTGATATACCCCAGATATAATTTTAATAAGAGTGCTCTTACCTGACCCATTCCCTCCCACAAGGCAATGGATCTCCCCCTTATATAAATCGAAATCCACACCTTTTAAGGCCTGAACTCCGCCAAAATTTTTACGAATATTTTTCAGCTCAAGGAATTTTTCTAGCTCCATCAACACCCATCAGTCCCCACTTACAAGATAAAGGTGCGGGTCGAACAAAGGCCCGCACCTTGTCTTTTATTATTCAGGCTAAAAACCGAGAGATTCGGCGTTCTCTGCCGTAATATCGAGAATTTTATCGAACTTAAGTACTTTGCCCTTCGTCTCTGGATCTTCAAAAAGCTGGATAGCTCCAAGATCTTTTATTTCCATGCCATCGGTAATGGTCTTACCCTGAAGAATTTCTCGAGCTACTGCCACCATAGCATATCCTGCATCTGCTGGATCCCAAAGGTAGCCGTGGGTAATATATCCTTCCTTAAGATATGGAGCAGCATGGCTCGGAATAACTGTTCCAACCACAGCAATCTGGCCTTTCATATCTTTCTTTTTAAGAGCCTGGGCGGCGCCGATGGGGCCAAGGCTTCCAAAACCAACGATACCCTTCAGGTTCGGATAGGTTTTTGTAAGCTCCATGGTCTTTTTGAAAGATTCCTCAACGCTCTCTCCACAAGGGATACGATCGGTAACGAGTTTCATTTCCGGATATTTAGCTTTTACATATTCAAGACCTACATTAGCCCAATAGTTGTGAAGAGGCACAGTCAAGCCACCTACAAAAAGAGCAAATTCTCCTTTGCCTCCCATAGCCTGGGCAAGAGTCTCGAAGTTTTCTTCTCCGAACTTTTTGCTGTCGATAAGCTCGATATCATAGTCGGCACCCTTCTGTTTGTCCGACTCGTGAGTTAAAACAATGATGCCTTTGGATCTGGCTTTCTCGAAGACAGGTTCAAGAGCCTTCGCATCATTGGGCACCACACAAATAGCGTCTACACCCTTGGCGATAAGGTCTTCTATAATTTTTACCTGCTGTGCCGGATCTGCATCGGAAGGTCCCTGCTGATAGGCCTTTACATCATCAAACTCTGCGTCAGCTTTTTTCACGCCTTCTTCCAAGCGGTTGAACCAAGGAATTCCATTAATTTTAACCACTACTGCAATTTCGTGCTCTTTAGCCAAAGCACAGCCTGTAAATACTAGAGCTAGAGCTAGAGCTAAAGCCATGATTCGTGTTACTCTTTTCATGCTATCCACACTCCTTTAGATTTTATGTAATTACTTGTTAAAGGGGGAAGTTCCCTTCCACCTCACAGCCTTTCCATAAAAACATTCAAAGCTTCTACCCAAAAAGACATGTTCCGAGGTTTATAAACTTTTAGATTCAAAGAATTTCGGACTATACGCCGTCCCTCTTCTAGACCGGATATTAGCCCTTGTGCCTTCAGCTGAGCTAGCATATTTCCCAGCGCAGTCGCTTCTATTGGTCCAGCTACAACAGTTTTACCAGAAGCATTCGCCGTAAATTGGCAAAGGAGTTCTGCCTGAGACCCTCCCCCCACAATATGCACTACATCTATAGCTGTCCCTAACGTTTTTTCTATGCCTTGGAGCACATAAGCATGGTTTAAAGCAAGACTTTCATATATGGAACGCGCCATTTCGGCCACGCCCTCTGGAGCATCCTCTCCCCTATCTAGAAAGAACCCCCTAATTTCATCTGGCATATTAAGTGGATTCATAAAGCGGGGATCGTCAGGATAAAAAATATGCTGTAACGGCTCCGCCATCTCCGCTGCTTCATGGATTTCACTATAGGAAAGCTCCTTCCCTTCCTCCTCCCAAATACGACGACACTCTTGAATAAGCCACAAGCCGCAAAGAATTTTATGGTAAAAAATCTTATTTCCCACGCTACACTCATTGGTAAAATTAGCATTCAAAGAGTGAGAACTTCGCTCTGGACTATCAAGCTCTCGCCCTAAAAGCGACCAGGTCCCGGCACTGATCACAGCCGAAGCAGACGTTTCCGTGGGTGCAGCAGAAAGAGCTGAAGCCGTATCATGTCCGCCAACTGCCACCACTGTCACCTCATTGCCCAATCCGGTTTCAGCTTGTACATAGGGAGATAGCGGCCCAATAATGGTTCCTGGAGATATTAAAGGGCACAAGAAATGGTGCGGAATCTCCAAGCACTCTAAAAGCCCTCGATCCCACGACCGCGTCGCTGGATCAAGAAACTGAGAGGTAGACGCTATTGTAATCTCGTTAAAATATTGGCCTGTAAGAAAATATGTAAATAAATCTGGAGGGAATAAGAGTTTTTCTGCCTGATTTAAAAGCCAAGGTCGGCTTTTCTTTTCGGCAAAAAGCTGCACAAGAGAGTTGAACTGAATGAACATAATACCTGTACGAGAATAAATTTCTTCCCGCGCAACATTTTGAAAAATTTCACTGTAAAGCCCTTCTGTCCTCGGATCTCGATAGTGATGTACTGGCGCCATAAGTTGTCCTGTTTTATCAACAAAAGCACAATCGACGCCCCAAGTATCTATACCTACAGTAAAGGGGGCTCCTTGCGCTAACTGTCCCGCATTTCTTAGAGCTACCAACATTTCATCATATATTCTTAAGATATCCCAATACCAAGAACCGTTGAGTCGAATAGGGCCATTAGGAAAAGAATGGATCACTTCAAAAGAGAGCTGGCCATCTTTGTAAGTTCCCCATAAAGCCCTTCCCGTCGAACTGCCGAAGTCAAAAGCAAGAAGGTGCGTCATATCCCCTTGTATCATTGGTCTATTGTTGTCCATACCCTGCAAACTTGCGAACGACCTCAGCCATTTCCTCATCTGGAAGAATCACTGGCTCTCCAATACACTTCGTTCGATAATAAATCTCAGACACCAACTCTATCTCCTCTGCAGTACCAAAAGCTCCGGGAAGAGTTGCGCCTACTGCAAGCAATCCGTGATTGGCCATAAGAACCGCATTATATTGTCCTATGGACTCTGCCACGTTATGAGCAAGTTCTGGAGTTCCATAGGTGGCATAAGACGCTAAAGGAACTTTATTTCCTGAAAATCCAATGAGATAATGAACAGCAGGAAGTTCCCATCTTAAACAAGCGATAGTTGTAGCAAAAACAGAGTGGGTATGCACAACGGCACAAACATCGCTCCTTTTATGATATAAAGCTAGATGCATAGCAGTTTCACTGGAAGGTTTTTTTACACCCTCTATAATATTCCCTTCAATATCCATCACCAAAACATCTTCTGGTTCCATCTCGAAGTAATCGATCCCGGTCGGGGTAATGGCTACTTCTCCACGGACTCTATCAAAAATACTAATATTGCCTCCTGTTCCTGTTGTCAACCTAGAAGTAACCATTTTTTGACAATATTCCACTATCGCTTCTCGTTCAGAACGAAGTCGCATTTTATATCCTCCCATCATTTCACTCTATAAACTATAAAAGAAGTATCACATAATCGTACACTAAAGATAGCCATAATATGCGACTATTGCAATGGCAAGACCAACGATTCCCGTATCTTATCAGCTGAGATATAGCCAAAATAATGGTCCTAAATGCGGAAATCGCATTTTTTAGAGGAAAGCATTGATGTTTGTGAAAAAAAGGAAGGTATTAACATGTCATTTCTTTATATTCCATTTTTAGAGCTATTAGAAGGTAATAATATCCTTTTTTCTGAGCATTTTCTATGGCTATTTCCATATTTTGCGGGGTTGCCCGACGAATTAGCCTTTGGAAAGACATGACATCCCTGCCATCAAGAGTTTTCCCATACTTCAGCCATGCATTCAGCAGGTCTCCGTGGTTATCTATAACGTCAAGAAGAGATTGAGACTGAAGTAAAATCTGGGTAAGGCTTTTTTCTTGAGGTTCTTTAAGAGGCAAACTGCCAGAAGAAGTAAGCCCTTCCTCAATAGGCACTACGAGGCGATATAAGGCTTGGAAACACTTCCGAGGAACAACATCTATACAAAAAGGTGGAGTTTGGACATGCAAGTGGCCAAAGTACCACCTCCGAAAAGAGAGACGAGAAACAATTGTATTGAGATAAATAGCTACAGGATCCCTGGGCACATGAGCAAGTTTCAGCTTTGCGCCGATATATTTCTTATGGCAAAGCTCTATTAATACTAGATTTGGGGCCATATGGGTAAAAACATAATCAACTTTCCATTGAACCTGATCTAAAGACTGCCACCCCCTCGCCATCTCTTCCTCTGAGGGAATTTCTCGTTCCCACCATGAAATACCAGGTCTCCGCATATTTTTATCGAGACTTAAAGCCCCTCCGAAGCAAAAACAGCGAAATCCCTCTATAGTGTATATATATCCTCGTTTTAGATGGAATATATTGTCAGATACAACTCCAACGGAATTTCCAAAGCGTTCTATTTCTGGAAGATGATCAAGACGTGTAAAGTTTTCGTGATTTCCATCAATAAATAAGGTATTCCATGGCATGGAAGAAAGCCAGGTAAGCCACTTTTGTTCTCGTTCCGTAAGGCAAGGATCGAATAAAAGGCCAAAATCACCCATAATTACAAGGTGATCTTCTGGGGTGAGATATTTCCCCACTGTATAATAAAAAGGCAATAGTTCATCTATCTCCACTGTTCCATGTTTATCGCCTGTTACATAAATAGACATGAGCCCTCCCTTAAGAATAGCGTAGATAAATAATATCATAAATAGTTAAACAAATTGTTTTCGCGTTTCATTGCTTTAGCTCGATAAAGAACAGCTTCTTGAAAAAGATGCCTTTAGAGAGGATCATTCAATTAAAAAAGGTGGATGCCCCTTACGGGACACCCACCCACCTTTATCCTTCAAGTTGTATTAAAGGGAACTCCTACAGAGGTCTAACGTTGCTAGCCTGTGGACCTTTCTGACCAGACTCAACATCGAAAGAAACCTTCTGCCCTTCGTCAAGAGTCTTAAAGCCATCAACCTGAATAGCACTAAAATGGACAAAATAATCTTTCCCATCTTCGCCGGTGATAAAACCATAGCCCTTGCTGCCGTTAAACCATTTTACTGTTCCTTGTGTCAAAATGTTGCCTCCTAAAAATGTTATTGTGCTGCTGTTATTTTGCAACTTAGTAAGTTTACAGGAGAAAATGATAATAGTCAAGAAAGTTTTTGAAATTTGTACGGACAAATCTCGTTAAGTTTCTATTTCGCTTTGCTACTCCTTTAAACCGAACGAAAGAAATGACAGCACACACTGATAATTCCCTGTTATTCATATCTCAGAGCATCTATAGGATTGAGCAAAGAGGCTTTGTAGGCTGGATAAAAACCAAAAAAAATACCCACACATCCAGAGAACCCAAAAGAAAGAATTATAGAAAGCACTGAAATATCAGTAGTCCATCCCAAGACTCTCGAAAAAAACTCAGCCCCTGCAACTCCCAGAACAATACCAACAACGCCTCCCAAAAGAGAGAGGATAAGAGCTTCCATAAGAAATTGAAGTCTAATATCCGCCTTTTTAGCTCCTATAGCCATCCGGATACCGATCTCCCGCGTTCGTTCCGTCACTGATACGAGCATAATATTCATAATGCCAATACCACCTACTAAGAGAGAAACTCCCGCTACAGCTGTAAGAAGCAGACTCATTACTCGAGTAGCACTCTTAGCGTTTTCCACCATTTGCGCTAAATTCCGAACCGTAAAATCGCTGTCTTCTCCCGGTTTAATGCGATGACGCTGCGCCAGAAGGCTTTCAATTTGCTCTTGCGCTCTATCTAAATGATATTCCGAAAGTGCTTTTACGGAAATTGAGGAAGTCATCCCCATCTTAGGGGGACTGATCATTCTTCTTTGAACTGTTGTAATAGGAACCAATATAATATCGTCTTCGTCACGCCCCATAGGACTTTCCCCAATCTTCGCCAAAACACCAATTACCATTACAGGTACACCTTTTAAACGTATTACCTTCCCCAAAGGATCTTCGCTGCCAAACAAATTTTCGACAATTGTTTCTCCGATAATACACACCTTCGTAGCACTTCGAATATCCTGTTCCACAAAGGTCCTGCCTGAAACCAAAGAAAGATCCCGCACAAAAAGGTAATCGGCCGTAGTTCCCGTAACCTGCCCAGGATAGTTTTCGTTACCATAAACAGCCTGAAGCGTGCCCCCGTAAGTAGGTGCAGAATAGGCAACTGCGCTACATTCTTCGCGGATAGCCTCCGCATCTTCCACTGTCAGTGTATATGCCGAATAACTTCGCACTCCACCTACTGACCTATCTGTACTGGGTCGCACTATAATCATGTTACTGCCAAGGCTAGAAAATCTGTCAGCTATCTCGCGGTTAGCGCCAGATCCTATAGCAAACATAATAATAACCGCCATAACCCCAATAACGATTCCCAACATGGTCAATGCCGATCTCGTTTTATTGGCACGAAGAGATCGAAAAGATATTTTTATAGTCTCATACAGACTTAACATGCAATCCTCACTTCTTCGTCTCTTATCATAATCCCATCTTTAAAAGTTATAATCCGCGTCCCGAAACGAGCCATATCCAATTCGTGAGTTACCTGAATAATCGTTTTGCCCGTCTCTTTATTCAACCGGACGAAAAGATCCATAACATCTTCGCCTGTTCTACTATCAAGATTGCCCGTGGGTTCGTCAGCAAGAATAAGAGGGGCATCATTAACTAATGCTCTCGCAATGGCGACTCGTTGCTGCTGGCCGCCAGAAAGCTGTTGAGGTTGATGACCGGCCCTTTCTTCTAACCCTACAATTTGGAGGGCATGGAGAGCCTGTTTGTGCCGAGCCTTCGCTGGTATGCCTCTGTATAGCATAGGAAGCTCTACATTCTCAAGCGCAGTCATTCGAGGCAGAAGGTTAAATCCCTGAAAAACAAAACCAATCGTGTTTTTACGAATTTCAGCCAATTGATCTTTATCTAAAGAGCTTACGTCAGTACCATTAAGAAAATAATGTCCTTCCGTTGGGATATCGAGACATCCTAAAATATTCATTAAAGTGGATTTCCCCGACCCCGAAGCTCCCATAATCGAAAGAAACTCTCCTTTTCTTACAGAAAAAGTCACGCCTCTCAAAGCCCAGACTTCCACTTCTCCCATGACATAAGATTTATGAATATTATCGACGCGGACCAGGCACAAAGGGAGACCCCCTTCCAGTCGTAGTCTCCTTGCCGAATACAACTCCCGTAACAATTTTCATACCTTCCTTTACTTCTCCTGAAATCTCGGTATCCATACCGTCTGAGATCCCTATAGTTATAGGAACTGGCTGGAAAGCTTTCCCATCATAGAGCCAAAGGTTTTTAGTGTAAGAATGAGGAGAAGAGGGTGCAGATGTATTGTGTACCTCTCCGTTAAAAACTCCCAATTCTGAATTTGGTTTAAAGCGGAGGGCAGCGTTAGAGATCTTCAATACACCAGACTTCTTAATTGTCTCTATTATCACGTTAGCTGTCATGCCAGGCATAAGTTTGAGTTCTGGATTCTGCACTTTAATAATGACCGTATATGTTACGATATTTCCTTCGGTGTTAGGAGCTAAACGAATTTCCTCCACGAAACCGTGGAACGTTACATCAGCATAAGCATCCACCGTAAACTGCACGCCTTGTCCTGCCTGAATTAAGCCAATGTCTGCTTCGTCTATATCTGCTTCTACCTTCATCTGTGTCAGGTCTTCCGCTATAGTAAAAAGAGTTGGAGCAGATTGGGTGGCATTCACTGTCTGCCCCACTTCCACTGCTCTGTCTATAACCACTCCGTTAATAGGAGACGCTATTTTCGCGTATCCCAAGCTAATTTTTTTGTGTTTTAAGCTCGCTTTAGTTTGCTCTACATTAGCTTGCGCCGCTTTTAGTTGAGCTATTGCTGTATCATATTCCGTCTGTGCTTCGTCGAGTTCGCTCTCCGCAATAAGATTTCGGGAAAAAAGTTCTTTTTTCCTATCCCTACTCTTTTTCGTATCTTTCACTGAAGTTTCTGCTTTCAAGACATTGGCCTGAGCTGCTAAAACGTCAGCCTCTGCTGACTCAACATTAGCCTGTAACAAAGACGGATCAATTTCAGCGATAAGCTGACCTTTTTTCACTGAAGAGTTAAAATCCACGTAGATAGCCTTAATAGTGCCCGTCACCTGCGTTCCTACATTCACCGTATTAACAGCCTCCACTCTGCCAGTAGCAGAAACAGTCTTCACAATTTCGCCTCTCACTATAGGTACAGTCTCTACAGTAAAAATTGGGGACGTACCTCTGCGAAAGAAAAAATAACTACCGATAAGAGCCATCACCACAAAAAAGGCCGCGAACTTTTTCATTCTAAAGAACCTCCAACTGCTTTTTCCAGGGCAGTCCAAGCTCGCCAATGATCATAAAGAGCTGCCCAATACTCCTTTCTAGCTTCCTTATATTTTTCAGTCGCGTCAGCCACTTCAATAGGAGATCCTACTCCTACTCTATATCTATTTTGAGCAATATCCAGGTTTTCCTCTGATTGAGACACCACTTTTTCTGCCACCTTCAAAACATCGAAAGAATCTGTGAATTCTAAATAAGATTGCTCTACCTCTTTCTGAACGTCAGAACGAAGAGATTCAACTTCTGATTCTGCTATCTCCAGCTCCACCTTTGCTTGTTTTATTTTTTCTGTCTGCAAGCCTCCGTCATAAAGGGGAAACTGCACGGTCATTCCCATAGACCAATTGTCATCCTCTGTAAAAGAGCTGCCGCCAACAGTATATTTCCCCGACGCTTTCAATTCAGGAGAGTTTTCTTTCGCCGCTAAACGAATATTTTGATATGCTGCCATACTATCTGTTTTTTTTGCCTGTAATTCTGGCCGGGACGAAAAAGCTCTTTTCTGTATTTCTTCTAGATTCAGAGACACCTCTTGCGTCGACACTATATCTTGCAGGGAATAATCTATAGGAGTAGTAATTCCCATGGCATTATCCAAAGCTGTTTTCGCCTTCTTAACGGCTGTCTTCGCTGTAATAACACCTAACTGAGCCTTACTCAAATCTACATCAGCAGTTGTAACATCATACTTAGAAACAGATCCGACTGAATAAAATCCCTGGGCCTGGTCTAAAAGCAACTGGTAAAGTCTCAATGTTTCCTCTGCTACCTCGACATTTTTTTGTGCTTCAAGAAGATCAAAATACGACTTTTTTACGTTATATACAATCAAAAGTTCCGTTTCCTTCAGAGTATAAAAAGCACTCTCTTTCTGAAGCGAAGAAACTTCTATTTCCACATCTGTCTTACCACCATCTGAAATAAGTTGTGATGCCTCAGCGCTACTCGAATAAATTTCTCTATCTCTGGTAGAAGAACTATCTTGCCGAGTATATCCAGTAGCAATATCTACTTGAGGCTTCAATTTTGATTTGACCTGGCCTATTCGACTATCAGCAACATATACTTTTCCTTGCGCACTTTTAAGATCGGGGTGGTGAGCAAGGGCCATAGTTACACACTTATTAAGATCCCAAATCTCCGCTACTGGTATTGCCTCTATTCCTTGAGCGAGACTTGCCCAACATAAAAATAGAAAAACAGAAGAAAAACAAAGACGTTTCTTCATCACTCTTCTCCTTCTAAATATATTTCCTGAAAGAACCCCTTTTGCAAAGCAAAAAAAGATAGAGAACGTTACAAACAGGTTATCTGGAATCACAAACACTATAATTTATACACGGAAAAAGAATCTTATGTATCAGGAAATATATGGAGATTTGAATAATATATTCAAAAGGGTCTCCCACAGAAATGGAGACCTTTTTTTCATTTAAGAACGAATCATCACTAATGCCATTTTGAAAGCTTCTACCGCTTTCAAAGCATGAGGAACATTGGCGGGCATAATAAGCCACTCCCCTTGAGCTACAAGTTGAGATACACCTCCAAGACTAATCTCTGCCTTCCCATTAAGGATTTGAACCAAAGCATCGTAAGGAGCTGTATGCTCACTCAGAGCCTGCCCTTTATCAAAAGCAAAAAGAGTTACAGTGCCGGTAGGATGATCAATAAGTGTACGGCTTACCACTGAGCCAACTTGAACTTCTACCATTTTTTCAGCCTCAAATTTTGTTCCCTTCTCGAATATTTTCTGACTCATCACTATCGCTCCTTTATGTATAAATTCGTTTATTTACACGGTTATTATGCTAGCATAAACCCTACTAAATTACTAATGATTATTTTGGGTCTTTTACAACTCTCCTTACATTTTTCTCAGCCTCTCCTCAAAAAAGAAATGCCTCTTTAATTACTTATAAAAAATATCTTTATCCCAAATCCTCTATATAAACTAGAAACAAGATATGAAAAGATATAATCTTTTCAGGATAACAATGAATATTCAATAAAAATAGCTCTTAACTATTTGTAATCAACAGAGTTACCCTAAATCTCCATTTTGCAAATACGAATTGTGTGCTATGCTGATTATTGAAAATATTTAATAAAAACCCTCGCTGGCGCCAGTACTTTTGAGAGGAAAAGGAGGCAGAGAAAAATGAAGATTCAGGTCATTGGGCGAATATGCCCAGATTGTGACAAGGTTTTCGAGATGACCAAACAGACTCTGACTACCCTTAATATTGTTAATGACATTGAGCGCGTAACAGAGACAAGGGAGATCATCAAACATTTTGGGATGGTGCATATCCCAGCCGTAGCTGTAGATGGGAAAGTACTTTTTTCTGGAGAGATTCCTAACGAGGAAAAAATGAAAAAGCTCTTCTCTCGATACAGAAACTGAATTAATAGAAACAAATAAACTTACCGTAACACCCCTTACAGAAAAAGTTTCGAAAGAGATGCCCTAGGGCATCTCTTTTTTTAATGAAGGCGAAAGATGCTCTTTTAGTTTTCTCTTATTTTTTAAAGTTTGTCAAAAAAGCCGTTATCATAATAGACAGAGAATAGGATATTATAAAAAATAGCTCTCAAGAAGAGGGCCTCAAAATATTAAAAGAGTAGGAAAGGAGTTTTTATAGTGTTTTCTACCTTCTTAATTCTTTCTGTTCTTCTTGGCATCTTAGTTCCTGTTCGTCGCGCTAGTGCCTGTAGCGGTCTTATATTAGGGAAAGATGTTTCCCCTACAGGGAAAGTTCTTGTTGCTCATAATGAAGACGATAGTGATCGTCTTTTAGTGCGACACGCCCTTGTCCCCCCAAGAGACCACAAGCCTGGAACAACTTTTACATGCGAAGAGGAATCTGCCCATATCCCACAAATACCCCATACTTTTGGTTTTTTCTGGAGTGAAGTCCGAGGTGAACGTGGCCTTTCAAATGCAGATATATTCTATAACGACCACGGTGTTGGTATTTTTAGTGACAGCTGTCGACATATACGATCTGATCATGAGCCCGATTGCATAGCTGGCGGGATTGGATATGGCCTCCGCCGCGCTTTAGCTGAACAAGCTTACAGTGCTGACCATGGCGTAATATTGGCCATGAAGCTATTAGAACAATATGGATACCGAGATTCAGGTAGATGCTATATTATTGCCGATGCTAACGAAGCATGGATGATACAAGTAGTTCATGGCCAACACTATTGTGCCGTACAAATACGAGACGATGAAGCCGCTTTCATCCCTAACCATTACACCATCCGTAAAGGCGATCTAAATAATAGAAAGTTTTATTGCTCAAAAGATCTTCTGAATTACGCCTCACAAAAAGGCTGGGTATCGCCCCATGTGTTAGAAGAAAAAGATTTTGATTTTGCGAAAGCGTTCCAAAACCCTAAACGGTGGCGTCATAAGTTCAATACATTTCGTCAACGTCATGCTCTTTCGATTCTCACTGGCAGGGAATGGGGGGTCAATGAAGAGCTCCCAATGACAGTGCACCCAGGTAAAAAAATAGAATTTGATAAAATCAAGGCTATTTTCCGTAGCCACTATGAAGGTACAGCTGATGATTTACGTATGGATTTTTCAGGCTTCTCTCCTCACTATACTCCCTTACGGCGGATCTGCACTGGAACAACAGTAGAAGGGATTATAGCCGCCTTTCATGAATATCCAGAGCTCACTTGTCTTTGGATTGCCCCCGGCCGTCCTTGTTCTCACCCTTATATTCCATTACATGGCGGCATTCTCTCTTTACCAGAAGGACTTTCCCCCATAAAAAGACCTATTCCTGCTCTGGAAGAGCATTGTCAACCGGATATGTCTCTCCTTGATATAGACTCAAAAAAATGGTGGAATATTACTCAACAACAAATAATTACAGACTTGCTTTATAAAGATATCCATCCCTCTTTACAAAATTGGATCTCTTTTTATGAAGACTCTCTTATGAAACAAGAGGAAGAAATACGCCAGAAAGCTGAAACTTTGATGCTCTCTGGAGAAAAAGAGGAGGCCAGAACGCTTCTTACCGCATGGGGGGAAACTATTTCGCGACAAACAGCAGAAAAGCTGGAAAAGTTTTTCGCCCCCTTTGCTCCCATCTCACTGCTAACAAGCGCCACAAATATATTTAAGGGAGATAGATCTACCGAGCTTGTTGTCCGTTTCAACTTAAAAGGTCGACACCCCGTAGAGAAATCAATTCTTATGGGACAGGGGGGGCTCAACCATACTTTATGGGCAACGCCTATAGACCAAAGTCTTCTGGAAGAGAATGGTCTCTGGACTCTTCGTTTCCGAGTCCGAGAGCTTACAGAAAAAGCACTTCCATGCCGCTCTGATTTTTGGCTTGCCGGACATGATATTGAGGGTAAAACCTTTATAGCCCGTACTATTATGCAAGTGTATCCACAGCGAGAAGATAACACGTTCCTCTATAACGCTAAATAACAAGCACCAGTTTTTACACAACTCGGGGACATAGCAAGGAGAGAATAAAATGGATTACATTTTAAAGCTCCGTTCTTTTTTAAAACCATATAAGAAACAATCTTTTATAGCTCTTCTTCTACTCGTATCTCTTGTTGTAATGGATCTTTTTATTCCTCGACTTATACAAAGAATCATTGATTACGGCATAACAGCTCGCAATCGTCAAATTGTAATTCATACGGCCTTGTTAATGGTCAGTCTCTCTGTTTTAGGTGCCTTCACCGCCATTGGGAACAACTTTTTTTCCATACAAGTTGGAGAAGGTGTAGCTCGAGATCTACGAGAACATCTCTTCTTCAAGATCCAAAACTATTCTTTCAGCGACCTCGACAAGCAAAAGACAGGAGAAATTATGGTGCGCCTTACCAGCGATGTAAACACAATAAAAGGTCTTGTACAAATGTCTTTACGTATAGGGACACGAGCACCGCTGCTCATGATTGGCAGTCTCATCCTTATGTTTAAAACAAGTCAAAAGCTGGCCTTCACCATTCTGCCCCTTCTTCTGCTTACATCAGGAGTTCTATTTTTTTTCATACTTAAAATAGAACCCCTTTTTCAATCTATACAACAAAAGCTAGACCGACTTAATACTGTTTTACAAGAAAACATCAGCGGAATACGGTTAGTCAAAGCTTTTGTGCGAGCTCATTCAGAAAGTCAACGATTTGAGGTCTGCAATGAAGCACTCTTCGATCAATCCGTTAAAGTTATGATGCTCATGTCTTACATGGCACCCATACTAACGCTTCTCGTAAACATCGGCATAGTAATAGTACTGTGGACTGGAGGGTTTCAGGCAGCTCAAGGAAATATAACCACAGGACAAATAGTGGCTTTCACGAATTACCTTCTCACTACCATGACCCCTCTTGTAATGATGACAATGCTATCGAATGTTTGGGCAAGCGGAATTATTTCAGCTCAGCGTATACAAGAAATCATGGAAACATCACCAGACACACGCAAGCGATTAGAAAAAATAGCACTGCCCCCTACAATTCAGGGGCATATTGTTTTTGAAGATGTTTCTTTCAGCTATAATAGCGACAACTCTAGGGAGTCAACCTTAAAAGGAATCAATTTTGAAGCTCTTCCAGGAGAAACAGTGGCTATTCTTGGCGCTACTGGATCTGGTAAATCCACTCTCGTCAACTTAATTCCAAGATTTTATGACGTTACTGCCGGTCGAATTTTAATTGATGGACTTGATATACAGACTATTCAACATAGCTCGTTGCTCGCCCATATAGGCATTGTTCCTCAAGAAATTATTCTCTTTTCAGGAACTGTACGAGATAACATCTATTACGGCTCGCCCCATGCTACTGATGAAGAGATAATTACTGCTGCCCACATAGCTCAAGTCCATGACTTTATTATGGGTCTCCCCCAAGGATACAATTCTTATATTGAGCAACGTGGCATGAACTTGTCTGGCGGCCAAAAACAACGTATCGCCATTGCTCGAGCCATTCTTCCTCGTCCTCAAATTCTAATCCTCGATGACAGCACCAGTGCAGTGGATATAGAAACTGAAACGAAAATACAGAACGCTATTAAAGTTTTTGCTGCAAAACAAACCATCTTTATAGTGGCTCAGCGCATCTCTACCGTATTAAATGCCGATAAAATAATAGTTTTAGATAACGGACATATAGTAGCAGAGGGGCCTCATAACAAATTGATACAGACAAACTCTATCTATCAAGAAATTTACATATCACAGCTTGGCGAAAAAAGTGGACAAGAAAGACAGGTATAATAAAGATGGCGCGTGAAAAGGATTCCCGCACTACTGGGAGAAATCAGATTCGAACGTACATGCTCCCTAGAGGAAGGCGGAATATCGGCAACATAGAAAAAGCTAAAAATCCGCACAATACACTACTTCGACTTTTTTTCTATTTCAACCGTTATAGAATCTCTGTAATATTTGTATGCACTCTTATAGTTCTTTACTCTATTTTAGGCCTCCTTGCCCCCTACCTTATGGGAGTTGCCATAGACCTCTACATTTCCCTTAAAACTACGAAAGGTTTAGTTAACATCGCTTCACTCATGCTCATCGTTTATGTATTAAATAACATATTTCAAGCTATTGCCAATAGAGTCACGAGCAATATTTCTCAAAAAGCTCTCAAACAAATGCGTAAGGATCTTTTTCAACATCTTCAATCTCTGCCTCTCAGTTTTTTTGACCAAACCCCTGCAGGAGACTTAATGAGTCGCCTCACAAATGACATTGATGCTATTAGCCAAGCCATATCTTTAAATATAACATCTCTGCTTGCCAGCATGTTATCAATGGCAGGCATTTTAATAGCCATGTTTATATTAGACACCAAATTAGCCTTGGCCTCCTTATTCGTGGTACCACTTATGTTTGGGTTCTCAGAATTTGTAGCTCGCTACACTCGAAAAGGATACCAACTGTTACAAAAAGACTTGGGTACTCTTAACAGCGTGATGGAAGAATCTATTAGCGGAGCTAAAGTAATCAAGGCTTTTCGCAAAGAAGGAGCCGTAACAGAAACGTTTCTACTCCATAACCAAAGGGTATATACGGCAGGAATTTACGCTAACACCTATGCCCTTTTATTGATGCCCCTAACAGGCGTGCTCGGAAATTTTTTTGTCATCATCCTTGTGAGCTTAGGGAGTTGGCTGGCATTAAAGGGACTTGCTACTGTAGGTTTGATCGCTACGTTCATCAATTATGGGCAAAACTTTATTCAGCCACTTCGCCAGGTATCGAACTTATACAATACTTTTCAGGCAGCTTTAGCTGGCGCAGAGAGAGTTTTCGAAATTATAGATATGGAACCAGAAGGTGAAGACAACGTTTGTACTGTTCCTGGGCAACCACTTCGTGGACATGTATGTTTCGACCACGTTTCTTTTGAGTAT
Source organism: Aminobacterium sp. UBA4908 (assembly GCF_002398115.1). Classification (NCBI taxonomy): domain Bacteria; kingdom Thermotogati; phylum Synergistota; class Synergistia; order Synergistales; family Aminobacteriaceae; genus Aminobacterium; species Aminobacterium sp. UBA4908. The sequence goes on along the minus strand of NZ_DHCG01000007.1, from coordinate 67,172 downwards.
AAACCTGGGATACCAATCATTAAAAATCTTTCTTTTGAAACAAAAGCAGGAGAAACCGTAGCATTAGTAGGACCTACAGGAGCCGGAAAAACCACTATCACTAATCTCATCACTCGTTTTTATGAAATTAAAGAAGGGCGAATTACCATCGATAAGGTAGATATCCGCACTATACCCAAATCTTGCTTGCGGCAACAACTCGGCCTCGTACTACAAGAAACCTTTTTATTTTCCGATTCCGTTATGGAAAATATCCGTTTCGGGCGCTTAGACGCAACTGACGAAGAAGTAATAACTGCCGCAAAAATGGCTGAAGCAGATCATTTCATTGGCCTCTTGCCACAAGAATATCACACACTACTATCAGAACGAGGAAGCAACCTTAGCCAAGGACAACGTCAACTTCTCTCTATCGCTCGTGCTATCCTCGCCAATCCAAGAATTTTAATATTAGACGAAGCGACAAGCAACGTAGACACACGTACTGAAATTCGGATTCAAAACGCTCTTCTACATCTTATGGAAGGACGGACCAGTTTCGTAATCGCTCACCGTTTAAGTACAATCCGCAATGCTGACCAGGTTCTTGTAATAAACAAAGGAGAACTTGTTGAAAAAGGAACCCATGAAGAGTTATTACAACGTCAAGGATTTTATTACCATTTATATATAAGTCAGTTTAAAGGACACCTCATATGATGACGTAATATCGCTCTATTTTTTCAAAATACGCTTTAAGGAAATTTTCAGAAGGTTAGCTAAAAATTCCCAGTCTTCTTCAGAAATCTCTTCAACATTTTTTGCAAGGCTGCGTAAGTGGAGAACTATATCTGGATCATATGATGCCATGATTTTTAACAATACCTCAAAGTCCATAGCACTCTGTTTTTTCTCTTGATAAACACCTGAATCATTATCTAGACGAGCCATATAGATACCATATTTTTTTATAATTAAAGTTTTATCTTCTATAGATCCTCTACTTTCCTCTCTTTCTAAATACTCTAAGGTTTGCGGAGAAATGCCTAGAATACCTGCCGCTTCATACAAACTTAGCTCTAGATATTGCCGCATAGCCCGCAACATAAAACTATTCTCTTTTTCATAGCCATCAGCGCAATCTGTTTCACCCAAAAGATAAGAGGAAGTTGTTTGCAAAGCCTTTGCCACAGCAAATACCATCTCTGCGTTTGGGGAACGTTCTCCTCGTTCCCATCGAGAAATTGTTAGCTTCGTGACTCCAATAATCTCCGCTAACTCCTGCTGAGTTAAGCCTCTTTTGCGTCGAACTACTTTTATCCTGTGCCCGATCATCCCTATCTCCTCTTTAATAAAAAAGCCCTTATGGACTACTGTATCCATTGGAATAGATAACTCAATAATCTCTTTGGCTATAAAAATTATCATTTAAGATATTTATCGTTCTTTATTTTTTTAAAAAAAGGAAAACCCCTTGTGCATATCCAATTTGTCGTTTAATATTAATAAAAGTTGATACTTTAATATTTTTATCTATTTCTGGATATCTTTTCAGTATTTTGTTTACTTCCTCCAAGAACCGACCCCGTTAGCGACCATGGACTGGGGAGTTTTGTTTCATCGATCAACGCCTCCTCCTCTTTTCCTAAGCACACTCTCGCTGATATAAAAATTCAGGGGTCGTGAAAAAACAATACGTTATAGTAGAGAGCTTGTGCCAAACGCACAAACCTTTCTTTATAGATAAAGTGAGGCTCATTATGCAAAGAGAATTTTACGTTGAAGAGCATAGTATCCTTCTAGATGAAAACAAAAAAACATTCGCTACCAACGTTCTTCTTTCCGATAAAATAGGGAGCCCTTCTCTTACAAAATCTTTTCATAAAGAAAACTGTTCTATTCTTTCTTTGTTAGAAAACAACATCCCTGAAGCCGTGTGGGAAACGGTGGAAAATTACGGGTCTTGGGAAGGCGCCGTAATAGACGATGGAACACTCCATCGATACTGGATTTCTATTCAACAACTTATAAGCAAAAACAAGCGAAAATTATACCTTGTCAGAGCAGGAATTGAAAAGGGAGGAACGCCTCACATTACAAAGGGGGAAACGTATCCTAACTTGCCATACCAAATTTCTGACCGTACAACGCTTATGTTTCTTTTAAAACAACGCATTAAGAAAAAACTTTCGAGCGACACTTTTGCTCTTATTATTGTTAATTTTGATCGTTTCAGAACTCTTAAAGATGGGAATGGTTCTTTTAGCGGGAAACAGGTTCTTATCCAAACTATCCGATTACTTTTTGCCTTGTTGACTGAAGAAGATTTTTTCTTTAAAACGAGAAATAATGAATTCGCCCTTTTTGTTCCTCTAAAAAAACCTGAACGCCTTTCTTCCCTTATAAAAGGAATTAAAAAGATTTTCTCCCAACCTATAATTGTAGATAATGAAACATTTGAAATCTCAACCCATATAGGAGCAAGCCTTTTTCCCCAGAATGCAGCTTCAGCGGAACAACTTATGCGTTGCGCAGACATGGCGCTTCATCAAGCTAGGCAAAATAAAATTTCAAACGATGTCATCTTTTATAACAACAACATTGAGGAAGAAGTTAAAAAAGTTTTAAGACTCGAAAAAGACCTCTACAGAGCTTTAGAACGGAAAGAGCTTTTTTTGCAATACCAGCCACAAATAGATATAAAAACATCTAACGTTATTGGCGTAGAGGCTCTTCTTCGCTGGCATCGTGGCTACAAAGAAGTTATTTTTCCTAACGATTTTATTCCCATGGCCGAGACTTCCCTTGTTATGATAGATATTGGGAGGTGGGTACTCCAAGAAGCTTTTGTACAGGCCAAAAAATGGATAAAACAAGGTATCCAATTAAACATATCAGTAAATATCTCTCCTGTTCAAATTTATCAAGATCGACACTTAAAAGAAGAGATAGAAAAATTACTTAGATTTACAAGTATCCCAGCTTCAATGCTTACACTGGAAATAACAGAAAAAACCCTGCGAGATCGTCATGGCCTTTTTGAGAAGGTCATGGGAGAAATTCGTTCCCATGGGGTAAAAATCTACTTAGATGATTTCGGGAAAGGTTATTCGTCTATAGATTTTGTAAAAAGCTTTCCCTTCGATGGAATAAAAATTGATCGAGAGATCATAACAAATGCCCCTCGCTCTGCGAGAGAAAAAACCTTTGCTAATTCTTTCATTCGCATGGCCCATAGCTTAGTTCAACATATTGTTATAGAAGGCGTTGAGACAAACGAGCAAATTAACAGCCTGGACTTAGGTCTCTCCAACCTAAGTATCCAAGGGTACTACTACAGTCCCCCACTCGACGCCGAAAAGATAGCTCCCTTCATTCTAACAAAAAGAAACAGCCTCCATCTGGAGGCTGTTGGTAGATCGTCGATTCAACGATATGATCCGAAAGACATAGGCCCCGTGTAACAAAAGCGCTCACTTAACAAGAAACGAACCTTGTCTGTACATAAATCCCATGCCTCCGGCTCCTTGTTCAGCAGACTTACCATTTCGTTAAGAAGTCCATCTATTATTGCGTCGGTGGCCTTCGGATCTCTAGACGTACTTTCTATCTTAGCAACAAGTTCCTGTACTTTTGACATAATCTACCCCACCTCCTTCTCCAAGAATTCACAAAGGAGATTATAGCACTCTCTCTCACTATTCGGATCTTCTATTGAGAAATAAAAGAAACAATTCGAAGTAACAAAGGAACCGCTAAAACAGTCAACACCCCACAAAGGCCTGTAGCCAGACTACTAAATGCCCCTTCTATCTCCCCCATTTCAAAAGCACGGCTCGTTCCTACAGCGTGAGAGCTGGTACCTATAGCCAATCCTCGTGCAATCGGATGATGTATACAAGCTATTTTGCACAAAATAGGAGCAATAATAGCTCCTGAAACTCCTGCACCAATTATTGCAAGAACTGTAATAGGGACCACTCCTTCTATAATAAGGGCTATCTCTATACCAATTGGTGCTGTTACAGATTTTGGAACCATGGATAGGAAAAAATCCTCTCCAAAATTGAAAAGACCACAGAGCGACCACACACTTATAAAAGCCGTCAGAATCCCTACACCTATAGAGATTAGAATAGATAAAAGGTTTTCTTTTAGTCGCGAAAATTCCCGATATATCGGAACCGCCAACAAAACAGTCACAGGTCCTAAGAACATGGATATAACATCGCCGCCACTGCGATAATCCTCATAACTATAATCTGTCATTGCTATGATAAGCCCAATGGTCACTGCTGAAAAAATGACTGGCATCAGAACAACCAATCTCGTCTTTTTGCGAACCCAGCCCCCAAGAACATACGTTCCCACCGTAAGAGCTATAGCAAAAAGAGGGGTACGAAATATATCAAGAAAGGTTTCCATTCGATCTTCTCTCTTTCCTTCGCAACAGATACTGTGCGGTAACTCCTGTAGCTGCCATTACAAGGCACGTTGAGACAACAACAATAAATATAAATTGAGGGGCGACATGCATAATTTTGTCTTTGCTTGTAATCACTCCTAAAATAACCGGTACAAAGAAAAAAGCCAGATTGCCTAAACAAAAATCAGCTAACTCTCTTAAGGATTCTATAGAAATAATGTTACTGCATAAAAGCACTAATAAGAGCATCATTCCTATGACACTCCCAGGGATAGGGAGCTTTGTAAAAAATTGCAGTGCCTGTCCTATAAAAAATATGACAAGAACGATCAAAAGCTGTTGAAGCAATTTCAAAAAAACTACCTCCTTTAAAAAGGACAACCCTTTTACATTGTAGAGAGGGAACGTAGCACCGGAGGGCTGGATCAGATGTTCCACACCACAAACCTTTTATTTTGTGGAGAGGGAATTCTATTCCTCCTACAAAAAAATTTTAGCTACATATTTTCATCAGGTATGTTTTGCAAATCTTCCATCCATGGAGTTTCTTCGCTGTCGCTAGGAGCTCGATAGTCTCCTCGTGGTGACAGAGAACCTCCTGACCCTACCTTGGGAGAATTTGGAACGCATGACCGCTTATATTGGCTCGTTTTATAAAAACGATGAATAAAAATCTCTAGCCAATATTTGATTTCAGACAAAGTATATTGGTGCCTTTTCTCTAATGAAATATCAGGCCACTCTCCTAGTGTAACATCATGCCATGCACACCAAGAAAGAAACGCTACTTTAGAAGGGAGAAAACCATAACGTGTTATGTAGAATATATTAAAATCTTGAAGCTCATAGGGACCAATAACCGCTTCCGTCCTTTGACCAGGTTGATCCCCTTTTTGTCCTGGAATAAGTTCAGGGCTTATCTCCGTATTCAAAATATCTTCAAGAAAAACAGAAACATCCGCGCCTAAAAGCTTTCTAGATGCAACCCAGTGAATAATATATTGAATTAAAGTTTTAGGCAGGCTTGCATTTACGTTATAGTGAGACATGTGATCTCCCACCCCGTACGTACACCATCCGAGGGCTAGCTCACTCAAATCCCCAGTTCCCACTACCATTCCGCGGTGACAATTTGCAAGCCTAAAGAGAATCGAAGTTCTCTGCCCGGCTTGAACATTCTCAAAAGTTATGTCGTACAGATTTTCTCCCGCAGCATACGGGTGACCAATATCCTTTAACATCTGAAGACAACTCGGACGTATATCGATCGTCCCAATCTGCACTCCAAGAGAATTCATAAGATTATAAGCATTCTTCAAGGTTTTTTCAGACGTCGCAAAGCCTGGCAAAGTATACGCTTTCACATTTTCTCTCGATAGTCCTAGCATGTCCACCGTCTTTGCACATATCAAGAGAGCATGAGTCGAATCAAGCCCTCCCGATACCCCAATTACAAGATTTGTAAGCCCTGCAGCTTTCATCCTCTTAGCAAGCCCCTGAGCCTGAATATTAAAAATCTCATAACAACGTTTATCTCGAAGCTCCACATCCATAGGAACATAAGGGAATCGGGGAATCGTACGAACAGGAGTAATTTTTCCTGAAGGAACTTTCAGTGAAAATTTAATTCTTCTAAAAGGTTCACTATTTCCCCCCTTCATCGTCCTCTTCTCCACAAAACTTGTCATGATCATTCGATCTTTAGCAAGACGGCCAAGATCCACATCTGCCATTACAACTTGGGGATCCCAAGAAAATCGCTTCGATTCTGCCATAAGCTCCCCATTTTCATAGATCATGGCATGTCCATCCCAAGCGAGATCTGTAGTGGATTCCCCTGGCCCCGACGCTGTGTATATATAGGCAGAAATACACCGAGCCGATTGGTTGGACGCTAGGGAGCGACGATATTCTTCTTTACCAATAGTAACGTTAGAAGCTGACAAATTGGCGATAATAGTAGCACCATTCAAGGCAGCATAGCTAGAGGGAGGAATAGGTGTCCACAGATCTTCGCATATTTCACAGAAAAGCCTAAAGTCTGGAATATTTACCGCTTCAAATATCAGGTCCGTCCCTATGGGAACATTCCTCTGTCCTAAAATATCTATGGAATTTACTAAAAGTTCACTCGCTTGACGAAAATGGCGCAGCTCATAGAACTCTCGATAGTTTGGCAAAAAGCTCTTGACAGCAATGCCAAGGATTACCCCTTTAAGTATGACTACAGCACAATTGAAAAGCCCATTCACAACTTTAAGAGGTGCGCCTACAATCACAATCATGTCCATTGAAGCAGTGGCCTCAAGGACCATACCAAGGCTGGACAACGCTGATTTTTGCAATGCATCCTGAAAAAACAGGTCTTCATTCGTATAACTGGACAATCCCAACTCTGGGAAAGCAGCTAAAATCGCGTGTTGGTCATAAGCTTTCCGAGCCAAATCTATAGTCTTGCCCCCATTGTATTCAGGGTCACTTACCTTTAGTTCGGGAATACACGCAGCAACACGTACAAAATTATGATTGTATAAGTTAAAAAAGTCCTTTCTCTCCTCCACAGCTTCCCTCCTTAACTTTTCGTCGTGCTTTAATATAGCAAAAAATAGAAATCCAAGGCCTTCTTGTAAATTATACAGTCTCTGTCAGTTAAAATAACTCTCTTCCCCTAATAAAAAGTGATATTTCCCATCATCAGATCTGAATATTTCACAACGTTTCTCAAGGTAAACTATCGGAAACTCTCGTAATTCCTGCAGGGGTATTTGATCTCTCCCGTTAAGACTTTATAAAAAGACACGGTATCCGCCGATCATTTTTCATACCCCCTTAATAAAAGGAAGAACTACCTTTTGGGCGACTTCTCCTTTACAAAAACTCAGCAGCGCTTTTATGAGAGCATAAAAACTAAAAAATTAATATATACAAAATATATACAAAAATAAAAAAACAAAGACTAGTTTGTCTCAAGGGAATAATGTATCTTAGAGCCATCATATGGAAAGAGAGGCTTAGTTAAAATGAAGACACCTCGAGAAAACCAGCAATCTATTTCTGACAACTATGTGAAAGGGACATTTTTTGCTCTCTTGTCCGCTTTTTTATTTGGTTTTATCCCTATCCTCGCTATATATGCCTATAAAGAAGGGGTTAATGTAATAACATTTCATTTTATTCGGTTCACTCTTGCTTCCATTGCTCTTTTCGCCTTGCTCTTCCGCAAAAAAGGTTACCAATGCTTTTTATTGGGGAAAAAAGACTTCCTGCATATGTTTGTACTTGGAGGCATTCTCTTTACTCTTACTAGTTTTAGCTATTTTTCAAGCTTTCAATATATACCAGCGTCCATGGCTACTCTCATTTTTTATTCATACCCTGCTGTCGTTGCCATCGTAACAGTATACATAAATAGGGAACCTATTACTCAAATGCTCCTCGCCTCCATTATTTTGTCATCGGCAGGCCTTTTTTTTCTTACAGGGGACATCATCTATTCAATTAGTATAAAAGGAGTGTTTTTAGCTGGAGTCGCTTCTTTTTCTTACACCTCATATATTCTTTACGGGAACTCTCTTATGAAAAATATCTCATACCAGATTATTGTCGCCTATGTCTGTTCCTTTTCTGCTTTGTCTTTTCTAATAGCTGGCGTAACTACTCATAATCTGTTGCTTTCTCATACTCCATCTGTGTGGCTTATTTTCTGTTTCATTTCTTTTGTTTCCGTTTCTGGTTTCCTCTCTTTTTTCCTTGGTGTAAAACTAACGACTCCCGCAATCGCTGCCATTCTTAGCATGACAGAACCACTTGTAACCGTTATCCTCTCTATTGTCTTTTTTCGAGAACATCTGAGCTTTTCGCAATATTTTGGTGGAATTTTAGTACTGACAGGATCTCTTATAGCGTTGCTGAAAGGGCAATAGGCACTTAAAAACAAGAATAATTGCTTTATACTAAAGCCCCTTTCTCAGCCGTTGCGATCTCAATTTCATCTTTAGCCCTTTTCTTCTGCCCTAACTCTTCATACACACAGGCTCGTTCATATCGAATGGTTGAAAGCAAATCTGTCGGTCTATCTTTCTTTCGACGTAACGCCGCAGTCAACACATCGCGTGCAGCAGAGAAATAGCCGAGTTTTCTAAGAGCTTTGCCCCTATATAACAACAAAGCGCTATGAAGAGCTGTTTCGTTATTTATACCCTCACTGATCTCTATCACTTCTTTAAGAGCAACTGCCTCATCAGGGATATTTTTCGATATTTCTATAAGCAGCTCCGCTAAAGAAAGGCGAAGAGACACATCGTGGGGACTTTCTGTCATAAGCTCTCTAAGTATAACAACAGCTTCGTCATACTCCTCCACTTGCTGCAGGGCTTCTACTAAAGCAAGGGAAACTCCCTTTTCATCTGGCCATATTTCCACGTTTACTTCTTCGGAAAGAGGTAAGTGAAGCGACATGCAGACACCTAATTTCTTAAAAAGGGAACCTAGAGAATTCTTTTGTTCCTTCGCTTGACGAAAAGCAACAACCGCCTGCTGAGGATTATTCCCGCTAAGGCTTATAAGCCCAGCCATAAAGGCTGAATCTGCTATATTTAGAGATTGGCAAAAGCAAATTAAAGCTTTGTCTTCGTTAGACTCTAAATACGCCCTCAAGCCATCTATAAAGTTTTCTTCTGATTGCGACAGGAAAAATCTTCTAAAAAAGCCAGGAGAGAGTTTCTTTTTTATAATTTCCTCCCGCGTCGCAATAGAACGCGAACCTGATTCTTTTAAGCCTGAACCTTTTTTCCAGGAGCTCATAGTCGTGTAATAAAGACCCGTCCCAGGAATACCTACTGTCTTCCTTACTCCGCGAGGACCTACCGTTACCTTCGCACCTCTTGCCCCTACAGAAACAGAAGCTCCCGATTTACTCAAATTAATGGAAATACCAGGAGCAACTCTAAAGCGTCTCGTAAAACGAAACCCCATGCCATTCCCTCCCTTGATATGGCTAACCTATCATAGCAACTCTTCGTATTCAACCTAAAAAAGCTACTCTCCACATAAGCGTCGCTATAACGTAAAATACATAAGACCGCTTCTAAATGTCCATCTTTTTTATAACCGAAAGTTAAAAAATTATACTAGGGAAAACTCTGGATACTTTTAATTTAGTGAATGAGTCTCAGGGGGCAGTGCTGTGATTATAAGTGCCAGTAGACGTACAGACATACCAGCTTTTTATGCCACGTGGTTCATAACTCGCTTGAAAGAGGGATTCGTTTATGTGCAAAACCCTATGAACCTCAAACAAATCAGCAACATTCCACTCAATAAAGAAGTCGTCGATTGTATTGTTTTTTGGACAAAAAACGCAATTCCTCTGATAAGCCATCTTGACGCTATAAATCGCATGGGGTTCAGATATTATTTTCTCTTCACCCTCAATCCTTATGATAACAGCATCGAAAAAAGAGTAGGCGACAAAAAAGAAATTATAAAAGGATTTAAAAAGTTAAGCGATACAATCGGGAAAGAAAGGGTTATCTGGCGCTATGACCCTGTTATCATCAATAACAACCTTTTCATTGAACATCATCTTCGCTCATTTTACAAACTGAGCAAGCTGCTTTCTGGCTATACGTCCAAATGTATTTTTAGTTACGTAGATCTATATGCCAAAATAAAACGAAGAGCACAAGAAATAGTAGGAGAGATCGGCATTCAAAATATGCATAAAATTGCTTACGGTTTCTCTGAAATTGCAAAAGAATGGAATATTTCGCTTGAGACATGTTCCGAAAAAATCCCCTTGAGTCAGTATGGCATACAACATGCTTCATGCATTGATAAGAGAACTATAGAAAAAATTACAGGATACCCTCTCAAAGGGACAAACGACAAAAATCAGCGCCCCGAATGTGGGTGCATGGAAAGCATCGATATAGGAGCATACAATAGCTGCTCTCACGGCTGCCTCTATTGTTATGCCAACACAAGCGATGAGACTGTTTACAAAAACATACAACTTCACACCCCTTCTTCTCCCCTGCTCATAGGAACACCACGTGCAAAAAACAAAATAACAGACAGGGCAGTAAAGTTATTGAAAGAAACGCAAATTTTGTTATTGTAACAAAGCTGGTTAAAGACGGTGCACTCCTGCCGCAATAAAAGAAAATCCAGCCTTAGTAAGAGCTTCGGCAGTGCTATTTACAGCCTTATGTTTCAAAAGATAATTACGAGAAAGGGCGTCCCAATCTCCAGAAGCCTCTATTTCCTTTTTATCTCTAAAATAATCAAGAATATCCGAGGGATGGGCAAGTTGCTGCTCATCCTCTGGATTTCCACCTTCATGTTTCGCTGAAATATTAGGTATCGTTTTTACGAGTTCTAACAAGTCATCTCTTCGGTTATAAGGCTGCTGAACAATACTCTTCCATGTTTCCGTAATATGATGTTCTATACGGACTTGGTTTTCTAGTTTAAGCTCCTTGCGAATAGCTGCTGCTTGGGCAAGATGTTCGGCATCAATAGAGTTAGACAGATTAAATCCAGCCAGAGGCGTAGATCCATCCTCCCGTGCAAAAAGCCGAGCAGCAAGCAATGTCCATAAAACGGCATACGGATTATCGTTCCCCATAAAAACTGAGATTTTAAACTTAATATTCACCCCTAAGCGATAAAGAAGGTACCCCAAAAAAACCGTCCCTGGATTAATATTAAGAACTTCATCAACACCGTAATTTACATAGTAATAAAGGAATTCATCAATCCACCGTAAGGGATGGCTGTTAGGTTGCCCGATTCCACCAAAATATCCCGTAATAGTGCTCGGGCCTCCAAGGTGGATGTTAGAACCATCAGTCCCTTTCGTATCAAGAGTTTCTACGCAACTTGCACCTAAAATTTTTATAGCAGCCCGCACTGCGGGCAAATCTTCGTTTTCAGCTTCTTGTTCCTTCATTTTTCTCTCGCGAATAAACCGTCCAGGAAGAACTTCCCCTTTTTCAATAGCCTGCTTAACTTCTGCTACGAGCCACGGAAAATATTGGAGGGCACTGATCTCTAAAGTTGGGGCCTTTGTTTCGTCATAGTCCCATATCGGGCGATCTGGGGCAACTCGGGAACGATATTCTGAAAGAGAAATAAAACTTCCGCTATCTTTGGCATTCTGAAGCCATTCCAAATCTTTTATGTAGGGAGATCTTATTCGCTCTAGCTTTTTCATATGGTTTTCTACTTTCCCCGCTTCATGCGCTTTTTTGTTGATTTCGTCTACTGTTCCATACTTTGCAACTACCCTGCTCAAGTCAGACACGGCATCGTTTCGAGGGTCGGAAAGGAAATTATTAATATCATCTACCACGCAAGGAGCAATACTCAAAAACTGATAGGCCATTTCGAAACTCCTCCTCACATATAAAATAATTTTACTTCCCACAGATCCTGCTTACCGCCCAAACACTGTATCTTAATAAACCGTAAACATAATAATAAAACAAAAAGATTACATTTGGGAATACCTCTGTCTTACAAAAAATATTCCTCCTATTGACACTCCGTAATTTTGAGGACATCCTTCCAGCGCTGGGAATACATCGCAGTCTTGACATCAATTATGAACTTGACATTGAAATGGAAGTTGTTGTGGCCGGCGCAGGCATTTTCCCTAACATCTTATCCCAAATAGATTCTCACACAATTGACGAACAAAAGAAAATACATAACAATGATAGTTCTAAAGGATGTAAAAGTTAAAGAACTCACAGATTGAGGAGAAATTAAATGCAATGAAAACATTCATTGGGAACAAAAAAATTGGACTCGCCCTTGGAGGTGGGGCTGTTCTTGGTGCTGCCCATATAGGAGTATTAAAAGCATTTGAAGAATGTAACATCCCCGTAAGTTATATAGCTGGAACAAGTATTGGAGCGTTCATCTCCGCTTTTTTTGCTTTTGGCAAGAGATGGGAAGAAATTAGGGAAATTGCAAGAGGTTTGAATTGGCTTGATATCTCAGGAATATCCCTATCACAATTTGGATTGCTTTCAAATAAAAAACTAGGTAAACTCATTATTGAAAATCTTGGGAACGTTACTTTCGACGAGGCTCATATTCCCGTAGCTATGGTAGCAGCAGACATTACAAGTGGAGAAAAAGTTGTGCTTAAAAAAGGGGATGTGGCAACTGCCGTAACGGCAAGTACATGCATTCCAGGTGTTTTCGTGCCTGTGGAGATAAATAATCAACTTCTTGTGGATGGCGGGATAGTTGAAAATGTCCCTATAACTCCACTAAAAGAGATGGGAGCTGATTTGATTATTGGTGTCGATCTTAACGCTAAACACGGAGAAAAAAGACCTGAGAATATTATTGAAGTGTTACTGAGATCTTTCGATATTGCATTGAAAACAGCCACAAAGTTACAGACTGAAGAAGCCGATATCCTCATTAAACCAGATCTTTTTGCTTTCAATATGATCGATACAGGACAAACAGAAGCCCTCATTGAAAAGGGATATTTTGAAGCACGTAAAACATTAGAAAACATAATCTAGGAAGTGCTGCGAAAACGATATCTAGAGAGGTCTCATGATATGGCCAAATACAGTATGCTTAATAAGGCAGATGTTTCTCTTGATGTAATAATTTTATTCATTATCGGGATGATAATGTTGATTACTGGTACATTGCTTTTCCCAGTATCTGCGGGAATACTCCCTTACTATGAAAATGGCTTGTATGGATTGCTGCTGTTCATTTTTGCTTTACAGATGATCACCCTTGGGAAAACACCTTTTCGAGAAATGCGCCAATCAAAGCTTTTACTTATTATCGGCGTAGTAATTGCATCAATAGGTATTGTCACATGCTTTATTCCTGATATCTTCAACCCAATTCCCCGCATACTGTTGTCCCTCTGCTTTGGCCCGGGGGGGGTTTTGCTTCTTATACAAATGGTCTTTTCCAAAGAAAAACTCCGATCATGGTTACAATATGGAAGAAGTTTCCACCACCTCATTTTCGGGTGCGGAGCAGTGTATCTATTATCCATGTTGATTGGAATGCTTATTTGGGATCACAGCCTATTTTCAACGTCTATAACAGCCGTAACCATTCTGATTTATGGGGTAGCAATTGTCTATCTTGCAGAAACTCTTCGACGAATATATCGCATGTATCCAGAAGCAGAAAAATCACGTGAGGGGGATATAGATCTTTCTTCAGATAAAGCTATGATTTTAGTGACAGCTATTTTTATGCAGCTTCTTGGAATACTGCTGATTCCGGTAAATTGGGGGTTGCTTCCTTTTTCCGGAAGTGCACAACTTGGACTTCTGATGGTTATTTTTGCAGTACAAATGCTAGCATTCGGAAATACACCAATCGGGCCATTCTTCCGTTCATGGCTCATGATTTTATTCGGCTTTATATTTGCTGCACTCGGAATTATATCCTGCATTATTCCTGAAATTTTAGTCTCGCCATTAACAGTGCTCATCGGAGCCCTTAACATAATTGGTGGCATCACAACATTAGGGAAAACATGTCTTCCCCTCTTCAAAAAAGGAAGGAATCCACATCTCCCTACGCCTCGAATTCTGGTGAAACTTTATGTAACTCAACTAGCGATGAATCTAGTGGCTATTCTTTTTGGTGTATCGATGTTTGTTTCCCACCTGATTCCAGGACAAATTATTGGCGTGATCCTTACTGCAAATGGATGCATCCTTTTATATTTATTACATATATTGTCTCTTATCGATAAGATAAGGGCAGAGGGTACCAACTAACCACCCTAAAAATAAGTCCCCTTTGTACGATAGTTTTCACGACGCTCACGTGCCAGTTTGCGAATGGTCTTGTCAAATTCTTCTCTGTTCCCCCTATAAAGAGCATCTACATCGCGCATAATTTGAGGGAAAATAATTACAAGAGACTTATTCTCCATTTCCTCAAAAATATAGTCAACTGCATCATCTACACTGATAGAATCTGGGGGCGGTGTTAATTCCCCAAATATTGGCGTACGAACATTGCCAGGACAAAATACACTAAATTGCAGACCATCAGCTTCCAGCTCATATTGTAGGCTCTCGGTCATAGAGATAACGGCGCTTTTACTTGCAGCATATACCGCTTGATAAGGGACAGGAATTCGCCCTGTTATGGACCCCGCGTTTATAATGTGTCCGAACCCCTGCTCTCGCATAAGAGGTATCGCAGCATATGTTCCGTAAACAACACCCATTAAATTTAAGTCAATAATAAATCTCCAAATATCGAAGGTTATCTTCTCTGTAGGAAGTGTCATCCCCATTCCTGCATTGTTGAATACGAAATCAAGGTGTCCATCAAAGGCTTTTGCTGCGCTAATAAGTTTCGTAACATGCTCGAGATTTGTAACATCTACAAGTTGAGGAAAAACTTTTCCTTGATATGCGAGACCCAACCGTCTAGATTCCCTTTCAAGATTTGTCTCGTTTACATCCCCCATAAAGACTGCCATAGCGCCCCTTGCAAGCAAATGCTCTGCTATTCCCAAGCCTATGCCAGAAGCAGCTCCTGTTACCACTGCTACTTTATTTTCAAAATATCCACTCATATCACACCCCATTTATCCTCTACGGCAAAATTCTTGAATCGCCAACGTTGAGCCTAGCAGTACCTTTTGCCATTGCCACGCTAACATGTTTTAATATTGGCAAATCTGCAAGAGTACTGATAATCTTGAACTGTAGCGGATGCTGCTCCTGAGTGAGTTTTGTCCATTGAATTCCGCCTTCACACGCCCAAACCCGCTTCGCCATCATCTCTTGTGGATAAAGAGTTGCGTGACTCAACGTAGCGCCACCTTTGCCAAGATTGGGCAAATAACGCCATCCAAAGTAATTTGTTTTGTAATCTTTGTTTATTTCATTAACATCCTTTTCGCAAAGTTCGCTTTTTCTTAGAAAATCAACCTTGAGGAAATTATTATTTTCATAGCTTGCACTCGTGTACCAATGGCTACCAACATGATGTTCGGCAGAAATATCAGCAAAAACTTTAGGCATACCGTCCTCTTCGCGCCCCCCAATAATGGCGCAGGCGTGATTTTCCCAAATTACAAACACATATTCACCAACAAGCCCTTCTGAATTACCCAAATATCGAACAGGTGCTGTAACTTGTATGAGGCGATATTCCCCACCTGCCATCCAATCTACATCACGACAGTTTGCAAATTGAACACTTACCAAAGGCTGTCGAAGCTCAAAGTCCTCCGGAATAAGTTGTAGTAAAGCCTCTTGTTCTGTTTCATACTTCACACTGATACTCGTCATATCTCCATACTCTGTTCTCACCGGATAAAAAGGATATCCTCCAAAATGTACCGGCATTTTGTAAACATAATCATCATTAAACCTGAATTTGCCTCTCAAAACACCACCTCCATGCATAACAGTTTAAATTATTATATAATATTTATTTTCGTTGAACAATATAATAATAACGTTCCTAATTTGCTTTTGCACCATGTTAAAATTTAAAAACTATTTTTACTCTCATCTTTTCGTTATACTGAGAGATATCTATACTTATAATGAAAGAGTATGGTAGAGAAAAAAGAGGGTGACATTATGAGATGTACGTTGCTGTCATTGCTCGTTGGATCGATTATATTTTTCATGGCAACACAAACGTATGCCGCAACCATAAAAAGAGAGGAAAAGAGCGATGATGAGTGGGAAGCCATCCTCACGCCGGAACAATACGCTATCACCAGAAAAAAGGGGACAGAACCTCCTTTCTCAGGAGCATATTGGAACTCACACGAAAAAGGAACGTATGTTTGTGCTTGTTGTGGAGCTTGGCTTTTTTCTTCAGAAGAAAAATTTGATTCGGGCTCAGGTTGGCCAAGCTTCTGGGCAACCGTAAAAGATGCTCCTATAACAGCAAGACAAGATTTCTCTTTCGGAAAGGAACGAACAGAAGTTCTTTGCGCCCGCTGTGACGCTCACTTAGGACATCTTTTTCCAGACGGGCCTGAACCTACTGGAATGCGATATTGCATAAACTCAGCTGCTTTGAAATTTATTCCTGAAGAATAAAGAAGGCACACGTAGCCTGAAAAAATTGAGTCTATTAGGCAATAGTTACATTTGATGGCAAACATCAAGCCGTAGTTTAAGATTATGGGCAATGTGGATAACTTTGAGATATTCAGCATGAGTTGGGCAACGGTTTATCTCTTGAAAAGTATCGGACGATACCTCTCCCGCGGGATGATACTGAGACATTACATTAACATAGGTATAGGGAGAAACTTTCTCTGCAAGGAAACGGAGAATAGCCTCACTGCCAGCAACTTCTCCAGGCATAACTAAATGGCGCACAAGGAGACCTCGTTTCGCCAAACCATGTTCGTCGAGCTTCAAATCTCCCACTTGGCGATTCATTTCCATAATTGCCTCGCACGCAACTTCTGGATAATCAGCAGCCGTGAGATAACGAAAAGCCTGAGCGGCGCTCCATATTTTGAAGTCTGGCATATAAATATCAATGATCCCATCAAGAAGTCGCAGGCTATAGAGTGAATCATAGGCTGAAGTATTGTAAACGATTGGCAGGCGAAGCCCTTTTTCAGCAGCAATTGACACCGCTGCAATAATCTGTGGAACCACATGAGATGGAGTTACTACATTTATATTGTGGCAGTCAGCAAGTTGCAACTCTAACATAAAGGCAGCAAGCTGTTCTGGAGTAATTTCAACACCATTTCCCAAATGAGATATTTCATAGTTCTGACAAAAAACACAATTTAAATTGCAGAAAGCAAAAAAAATCGTGCCACTCCCATTTTGCCCACGTAAACAATCCTCTTCTCCAAAATGTGCAAAGTGGCTTGAAACTCGTGCAAGTAGTCCTGTTTTACATATTCCTGTCTCGCCTGCCAGGCGGTTCGCTTCACAACAACGGGGACAAAGGGTACAACTTTCGAGATCAGCTAGAGCCCGTTCCGCTCGTCGCTTTAATTCTCCACTATACAAAAGAGAAAGATATGCTGGCTCAAAATCTCGGCTCAAGAGAGTGAATCGATCGACACTATAATCCATAGACTCTTCCCCCTCAACAATATTCCGCAGAATGTTCTTCGAAGGGCTTTATCTTTACCTTTGGCAAACTTCTACCATTTTAGCCACAATAAAAAAAGGACTTCAAACACATCAAAGCATTGAAGTCCCTTACTCTTTCTTATATGGTGCCGGAGGGGAGACTCGAACTCCCACAGACCCAAGGCCCGGCGGATTTTGAATCCGCTGCGTCTACCATTCCGCCACTCCGGCAACGCCAATATTTTTATCACAGAAAGGGGATGATGTCCAGCGATTTAACGTATTTCCATGTAGATGGACCGCCCCATCTACTGAAGAAGCGCCCTCCTGACTTTCAGAAGGGCGCAAGTTGTTCATTTTATAGTAATAACAGAGACAGGGCAATTATCTCGTGCTTCCATTGCCGCATCTTCCACAGATTCAGGAATAGGGTCTACATAAACCTCGGCGCGACCATCTTCACCCATACGAAATACCTGTGGGCAAATCGATGCGCATAATCCGCAGGAAATACAACCTTCTTTATCTATAGTTGCTTTCATATGTTAACCCCCTTCTTACATTAAGCATTCATGAACAGTTTTATATCATCGTCAACTGTTCCTATGCCCGCAATTCCAAATTTTTCAACTAAAACTTTTGCCACATTAGGTGATAAAAACCCTGGCAGCGTAGGACCAAGGTGAATATTTCTCACGCCCAAATACAATAACGCAAGAAGCACAATGACAGCCTTCTGTTCGTACCAGGCAATATTATAGGCGATTGGAAGTTTGTTGATGTCATCAAGGCCAAACACATCCTTGAACTTCAGAGCAATAACCGCCAATGAATAAGAGTCGTTACATTGCCCGGCATCAAGCACTCTCGGAATCCCGCCAATATCGCCAAGATCCAGTTTATTATACCGATATTTTGCACAGCCAGCAGTGAGAATGACGGTATCCTCCGGTAGCTTTTTGGCAAATTCTGTGTAATACTCCCTTGATTTCATGCGCCCATCGCAACCGGCCATGACAAAGAACCTTTTAATCGCCCCGGATTTAACAGCATCAACAATTTTATCTGCTAGAGCAATTACCTGATTATGAGCAAAGCCGCCAACAATATTCCCCGTCTCTATTTCTTCAGGTGCGGGAAGTGTTTTAGCAAGTGCGATAATTTCAGAGAAGTCCTTTTTCCCATTTTCATCGGGCTTAATATGTTTGCAACCAGGGAAACCTGTAGACCCTGTAGTAAAAATTCTACGTCTGATCTCTTCACTTCTGGGCGGAACAATGCAGTTAGTGGTAAACAGGATAGGGCCATGGAAGGGGCCAAATTCATCAATTTGCTTCCACCAGGCATTGCCATAGTTGCCCGCAAAATTATCGTATTTTTTAAAAGCTGGATAGTAATGAGCAGGTAACATCTCTCCATGTGTATATACATCAACACCAGTTCCCTTGGTCTGTTCCAATAACTGTTCTAAATCAGTCAAATCATGTCCGGAAATGAGTATAGCAGGGTTCTTTCTAACACCAATATTAACTTTTGTGATTTCTGGATTTCCGAATCTGGTAGTATTCGCCTCATCAAGAAGAGCCATAACCTTCACGCCATATTCACCAGTTTTAAGTGTCAGATCTACCAAATCATCTGCTGTAAGAGAATCGTCTAAGGTCGCTGCGAGTGCCTCGTAAATAAAATGATTAATACCAAGATCCTCTTTGCCTATATTTTTTGCATGCTCAGCGTAAGCTGCCATACCCTTAAGACCATACGTTATCATTTCTCGCAAAGAACGAATATCCTCATTCTCTGTGGCCAATACGTTAACGAAATTAGCTTTTTTAAGCATAGACTCTCTTGAATTAACAGTAAAGCTTGCAGCATCATGTAAATTACTAACAGAAGAAGACTTTTTAAGTGCATCTCTAAGAGTGAGCACTTTTGTAATCTGTTTTTCAATTGAAACATCATCAAAATTCGCATTTGTGATGGTCATAAATAAACTACTGAGAACCTCATAGTTAGTCACATCAATTTCACTTATATCGACTTTTCCTTTTATAACAATATCTGAAATTCCTTTGAGTGTGTAAATAAGAAGATCCTGAAGTTTTGCAACTTCTTCATTCTTCCCACATATACCTTTAATTGTACAACCGGTATTTTTTGCTGTTTCCTGACACTGATAACAAAACATACCCATTTTGATTCCTCCTTACATTCACAGTATTTTCCCCTTCTCAACTTTTTGGAGCGGGTGCCTTTTCAACGGCGTTCTCCCACCCTCCGCAACAGAGAATATTTTGCCCATCTTTTCTTTGAGTGAGTTGTTTATCTTTATTATTGACTTTACATTTCAAGTTTACTATTATTAAAATAATAAGTCTGTTGGAATTCCAACAAAAGAGGATTTTATGGAGAAATATTTGGATGTACTAAAAACAGCAAATTTATTCAGAGACATAGACGAATCAGATCTGCTTCGTCTTTTGTCGTGTCTATCTGCAAAGTCAAATCATTACGAAAAAGGCCAAACTGTATTTTTCAGTGGAGAGAGCATCGAGCAATTCGGTATCGTTTTGTCGGGGCAAGTTCAGATCATTCAAGATGACTATTATGGGAACAGAAGTATTCTTGCAAAAATTGACACAGGGGGTCTGTTTGGGGAATCCTTTGCCTGTGCGAAAATAAACACGCTTCCAGTGAGTGTAATCGCGACAACAGGAAGCGAGCTTCTCTTTATCGGCTGTCACAAACTTGCTTCCCCGTGCGGCAAGGCATGCGGCTTTCATGGCAAGCTTATTCAAAACATGCTGGATATCGTATCAATGAAAAATATATTTTTGACTCAAAAAATCGAAATCACCTCGAAACGTACCACCCGTGAAAAGCTTTTGGCCTATCTTTCGGCTGAAGCGAAGAAATCGGGGAGCAGCCGTTTTTCGATTCCATTTAACCGTCAGGAACTTGCAGACTATCTTTCCGTCGAACGCAGCGCCATGTCAGCAGAACTTTCAAAACTTAGAGATGATGGTATTCTATTTTTTCACAAAAACCAGTTCAAATTATTATAGTCAAATGATGCGATAGACAATTTCAATAATTATCGAGAATATCGCATTACCAGTGAGGAAACTATAACCCCTTATCCCCCTTCGAGGTTTCAGAGTCAAACGTACCCTATCTAAAGCATGTATGCCGCTACGTTTTTAAGGAGTGTTCTTTTCTTTCGAAACTATGAAATGCAAAGGCCGCCACGCAGAGTAACGAAAGAAGAGTTATGACGCCGTAAGATTGAAATGAAAATTTGACTATAAGAAGGGCTACAACTACAGGTGCGCACCTTTTTGCTTCACGAAAGAGTATTTCTGCTGCCGCTGTTGGAATATTGCCACTCAGGCACATGATCCATGTTAAAAGAAAAATCCACAAAACGAGGCCTACGCCTCCAAAAAGGGCAATGGACCATAACGCCCCCCCACACCATGCTCCAAAGTAGAGTGCTCCAACACGAGATAGAAGGATAAAGGCTTGAAAGAGAGTATTTTGCTTTTGTCTTTCCAGAATATAAAGGATGGAATAGAGAGGAGCCACACAGAAAACTGTAAAAAGCCAGGGAGACATCCATTGTGTATAAATACCTGCCATATGCCATCGCTCTCCAAATAAGAACGCAAAAAGCTCTGGCCCCACTAAGGTGAGATAAAGGAAAGGCAAAAAACCTATCCTAACCAAGAGAGCGAAAGTTGATCGTGTCAGTTCATCAAGGGAGTTATGGTAGTAAGCCTGACTGGCTTTTTGAAAGAACACTTGTTGAATAGCCATGCCAATAAACTGCATAGGAAGGTTGATAACCTGAAAAGAAAGCGCAAAAAAACCGGTGGTGCGAGGGTCATAGAGAGAAGCGAGAATAATAGGTGTTAACTGACTACTTAAGGTGTTCATAAGATCTGACCACGTGTTGTAGAGAGGAAATCGGCGATACTTTTTTGCCACATGCAGAAGACGCAAAGGGGAAGCTGCTCGAACCTGACGAAAGGAAATGGTTTTTTGAAGAATATACACGACTCCCAAGCTCTGGCTCACTATATACCCTGCAATAAGCCCGAGGGGACGAAAACCAGCCATTCCCATGGCCACTGTTACAAAAGCACTCCCTATTCCCTGAATCCCTTTTGATAGGGCGAGTTCTGTGAAACGCCCTGCTCGAGTACACCAGCTTATGAGTATTTTATAAATACCTGCCCAGAGAATTCCGAGGGGAAAAAGCCAAAAGCTTATGGGGAAGGTCCCCAGAAAGGCAAGAGGTGGAACAAAACGTGTTCCTATCCAAACAACACCACTTACCGTACCGATCAGAAGAATTTCAATGAAAAGGCTTAGTATCAGAAGCGCAGTGCCATCGCCATCTTTAGAGGGGATAGGGATGGCCTGATGATACGCCAGCCCCGCAAGACTTACGCCAGTAAGCAGCACCGACGTATAGAGGGCTAACGCACCATAATCTGAAGGGGAATAAAGCCTGGATGCAAAAGGCATCACTGCGAGCAAAGCTATCTGGCCTATTGAATTTCCCAGTGTCAAAATCCACATATCTTTAAAAAGAGATGATTGGAAAAACATTGATTGGTTCGATGGCAAATTGCGGTGCAAGCCAAACATAAGGATAGTCCCTCCAGCAATTTTTCTTATCTTACAATAAATGAGTTCAAAGAAGCGGTCAATAGAAGGAAAAAAAAGAATGTAGCAAAAAGCATAGCGTTCAGCAAACAATTTTGAGTTACACCTTTCACGATGTTGTGTATAATGTGTTCATAATATGAAAAGAAGGGGGGGAATGTGGCTTATGTCGAAGGTGTGGATCACTACAAAAAGTGGGGATTTTGGAGAAACAAGTTTGGGGAACGGTAAGCGAGTCC
This sequence comes from Aminobacterium sp. UBA4908, assembly GCF_002398115.1. Classification (NCBI taxonomy): domain Bacteria; kingdom Thermotogati; phylum Synergistota; class Synergistia; order Synergistales; family Aminobacteriaceae; genus Aminobacterium; species Aminobacterium sp. UBA4908. The sequence goes on along the minus strand of NZ_DHCG01000007.1, from coordinate 44,769 downwards.
CTAAAGATGATTTGAGAGTGGAAGTATACGGCACTCTTGATGAATGCCAGGCCCATGTCGGCATGGCGAGGGCTTTTTGTGAGCTTAAGGAAATTTATGATACTTTATATTGGATGGAAGAGCAATTAGGGCTTTTGATGGGGTATATTTCCCTCTATCCTGGACTCTCTTGCCCGGATGTAAACGCTCTAGAGGAAATAGTGGAAAAGGTGGGAACCATAACAGGTCAAAAATTTCGTTTCATACGCCCCGGCGATTCTAAAACAGGTGCCGCTTTACATGTAGCGCGGACTGTGGCAAGAAGAGCAGAACGCGTGGCTCTTAAGCTATATCGTACAAAAGAACTTCCTCTAGAAGGCTATACGTATATCAACCGTCTCTCTGATGCTATATATGCCCTTTCTTTATGGTATGACCACGCAATAAGGAATGAAGAATCCCTTTAAGTTGTATAATGGGTGCAAAGTGCTCGCTTTTGAGGAGGATTGTGAATATGAACCAACAACCACTAACCCCGGCTACCAACCAGGGGTTGAGGCAGATTGTCTACGAAAAATTAAAAGAAGCCATTGTTAGCGGAGCTTTTAAACCTGGGGCAAAGTTATCTGAAATCGAGCTAGCGGAGCAGTTGGCTGTTTCGCGGACTCCTGTCCGCGAGGCCATACGACAGCTAAGCCAGACAGGGCTTATTACTTTAACCCCCCGTAGAGGTGCCTATGTAACGCTCCCCTCCCTTAAGGATGCGGCGGATCTTTACGTGCTGCGACAAGCTCTGGAAGTAATAGCTATTGAAAATGTCTGTCAGAATCCACCTAAGAAAGAACTTAAACTTTTTAGAGAGATTTTTGGCGGAATGACAAGCGCCACTCCCCACGAAGAATATCTTTCTGAAGATCGGCGTTTCCACCTTTTTCTTTATGAAGCAAGTGGGAATATTTATCTTCATAAAACCCTTAACAACATAGTAGATCTCATCAACTTATGTCGTCCCTACTCTATGCGATCTGAACCCACAGTCATGAGCCTCTTCTTAAAAGGGCACCTTGCTATTATTGATGCCGTGCTGGCACACAACTGTGAGAAAGCAAAAGAAGAAATGGCTCATCATATTGAAGACACGAAAGTCAGTCTTCTTTCCTTCCTAAAGCAAAATCCTGGAGATTTCACCGGCGAATAGTATTTAAACAACCTGATATTGATAATAGAAGGGGCCGATTTATATACAGGCGGCCCCTAACTATTCTTCTTTGTCTGAGGAGAAACGCCTCCAGAAACGTTTCAACCTTTCTAAAATACTTCGTTCCTTACCAAGAGTACCTGGAAAATAGAAACGTTGGGGCTTTAATACATATTTCTGGGGAACCCAATGTCGCGGGTCACTGTGAGGATAGATATATCCCTTCCCACCAGGTTTAAGGTGTTCAGGCACTTCTTGAAGATTCCCTTTTCGAATGGACTGCATGGCGTTATCCACAGCCATATATGCGCTGTTGCTCTTTGGGGCGGAAGCAAGATACAAAACCGCTTCTGAAAGAATGATACGTGCCTCAGGCATTCCTGTCATATCTGAAGCATAGGAAGCCGCAGCAGCTACTTGCAATGCCTGAGGATCAGCTAATCCAACATCCTCCGCAGCAAAAATCAGAAGGCGGCGACAAATGAAACGAAGGTCCTCTCCTCCCTCTAAGAGGCGGGACAGCCAATAGACGGCTGCATCAGGGTCAGAGCCTCGCATACTTTTAATGAGAGCCGAGATAATAGCATAGTGATCGTCTGCCTTTGCATCAAAACGAATGGATGCCGATGGAACGAGGCGCTCAATATGGTCGAGAGTCAGCTTTTGAGAACCGGCAGCAGCCGCAGAAGTCGCCAATATTTCAAGACGAGTCAACGCCTGGCGGGCGTCCCCTCCCGCAAGGCGAGCTAGAACATGGAAAACTTCTTCTGTAGCGGTGAGGTTTAACATTCCCAACCCCTTCTCTTTATCAGAGAAAGAACGAGAAAGGATGTGTACCAAACTCTCTTCTGTTAAGGGGTTCAATTGAAAAACAATGAGACGGGAAAGCAATGTTTTATTGATCTCAAACCATGGGTTTTCTGTCGTAGTTCCTACAAGAATAATATCTCCCTTCTCCACAGAGGGAAGAAGGGTATTCTGCTGGCTCTTATTAAAATGATAAATTTCATCTACAAAAGCAATAGCGGCAAATCCCCCCAAGGCCTTTAAATTACCAGCTTCTTCTACGAGATCACGAAGTTCCGAAACTTTAGCAGAAACAGCGTTGATCTCGAGAAGGCTTCTTCCGGTAACTGTAGCCATAAGACGAACAAGAGTTGTTTTTCCCACACCAGGAGGCCCGTACAAGATACAACTTGGCACGTTCCCCTTTTCTAAAAGCTGCCGCAAGGGCATCCCCGGTCCAAGAAGATGCTCTTGCCCTATAAAATCATCGAGTGTAACAGGGCGCATGCGATCAGCAAGTGGCCGTTCCCATAAAGTGTTCTTCATCATTTTAAGAGTGCCTCCATCTCCCTTTCCACGAGATGAGGCACACCAGAAAGAAGGACACCATCTGTCCCTTCGCGGATAGAGATGAGGGGGAACCTCTTTTTGAGAACCTCCCGAATAACAGCCCCCTGCTCCATGCCAAGATAGACAGGCGAAAGACCCGGCCAATTTTTCCACTGGGCAGGAGATAAGCTAACGGATGGAGAAATCACGAGAGAACCTGCGCCAAGACGGGCAGCTTCCTCGCATAGAGAGCCGATATCAGGGGCATCGTCAGGAATCTGAAGTGAAAGGAGCCATGCTTTTATCAGCCATCTCTCTCCCTTTTGCTCCACCAACGATGTATATTCCCAGGGAATGAGAGGCAACGGAGATTGCAAGGCTTCCAAGAGATCTTTCATTGTAGGAAAAACGGCATCAGCCCAATGTCGCCACTCTGCTTGTGGCCTCTGCACTAAAAGGGCTCTCATTCCAGCTCTGCGAGCACCGACAAGATCGTAAACATAGTCTCCGACCATCGCACACTGTTGAGCTTCCAAGTTTAATTCTTTCGCTGCAAGCCACAAGGCTTTCGGATCCGGCTTCACAGGCCCTGCGTCTCTGCAAAAAACTTTATCGGGGAGAGGAAAGTTGATTTTTTTTGCTGCCAGACGAATGGAATCTCCGCAATTTCGAGAAACAACTACCCACGGGATACTCTTTTGATTAAGCCATTCTACAAAATCCATAGCATATTGAACAGGTGTAGCCTGTTCTGCTCCGTTCATCTCCAGCTCGTAAATATCATGCCAAAGTTCGCTCTTTTCTTTCTCTGAAAACATGGCCATCCCTTCAAGGAGAGGAACTGGACGACCTTGAAAATATTTTGATCGTATCTCTGAAAAATCAAGCTTTGTATCTGCTAAGACTCCATCCCAATCAAGAATAAATCCTGCACATTGGACAGGATGCCAATGTGGAGGTTGAATTTTATTCATGATCTTTAGCCTCCTCATAGGGCATTAGCCTCTTTATCTTTATAGCAATAAGAAAAAAGGGACGCAAGAAAAACCTTGCGTCCCTCACAACCTCCCCGCAATGCCGTGTCATGGTTGTCTTGACCCGGTCCTAATATCTTGAGGTCTGTCGTGCCTTAGCTTTGATGACGGTTTCCCGTCTTCTTTGCCGGCTCGAACTTCCGACCCCACTAAGATCGAGTGTTGGCTCAAGACTAAGTGCATGATCACGTACACCGCAGGGTCGTTTTTACTTTTCCTATGCATATTATAGCATAAATATAGGCGCTTCTCACCTCAAAGCCAGATGCCTACAGGTCTGCCTCTTTCAATTTCTTTTTAAAGATCCAATAATAGAAAGTGGCCACAAATAGGGCGCCCCCTACAATATTGCCTAGAGTAACTGGAACAAGATTATGTATATATCCTCCGATACTCACAAATTGGAGCTGTGCATCAGAAAGCCCCGCCATTTGGATCATTTCTGGAGATTTTTTTAATAGGAGCCCCATGGCCATAAAGTACATGTTTGCTACAGAGTGTTCAAAGCCAGATGCGACAAAGGCCATTATGGGAAAAAAGATCGCCCATATTTTACCTGTAATATCTGTAGCTGCCATACTCAGCCATACAGCAAGAACTACAAGCCAGTTACATAAAATACCCCGAACAAAGGCCTGTCCAAAGGGAAGCCCCATCTTCCCCGCCGCAATGGAAAGGGTTTTAGCTCCGATAGGACCATTCCAGAGAGCTGTAAAATAGAGCAAGTAAGCAACGAGAGTGGCCCCTATAAGGTTTGCTATATACACCCAAAACCACGCCCTCATGATATTTTTCATTGGAGTACATCCTACCAGAGCGCCTAAGGGCATCATGCAGTTACCGGTAAAAAGCTCTCCGCCAGCTATAACCACTAATATAAGACCGACACTAAATACTACCCCTGCCAAGAACTTCCCCAATCCTCCTGGAACATCGTATGTAACCGATACCATAAGCCATCCACCAAAAGCAATATAGGCTCCGGCGAGAATGCCGAGCAAAAGCATCTGAGAAATTGACCATGATACTTTTGTCTGCGATGCAGTACATGCTGTTTTAGCCAGTTCAAAAGGCGTTTTATAGTCCATACAAAAATCCCTCCTCAAAAGATCTCTTATTCCGTCGTTTGATTGAGGGCTTTCAGATTTTCGCTGAAATATTCCTGAAGCCAGCGAGCTATCTTTGGTTTTTGAACTTCCCCGGGATCCTCTAATACTCGAGCCAACTCACTACTATCAAAGGTAAATTCTTCTTCGTTAATACGATGGTGATAGATGAGTCGAACCTCTGGATGAGCAACGAGAAGAGATACCAGAGAGGCAGGAATATTCCCCAACGGCGGACGATCGATATGATCATACCGAAAAGAAGCCCAGACCCTGGTCCCTTTTCCAGGTTCTGACTGTACCTCCATCTCTCCTTCACAAAGTTCTGCCAACTGTTTTAGAAAGGGGAGACCAAATCCTACCCGACGCGTTGTGCGACTCGTGAAAAAAGGATCTGCCACCATTTGCAAAACATCCGCACTCATGCCTTTCCCGTTATCTCGAACTTCGAAATAAAACCACCCCCCACAACGATCTTCTGTCAATAGTATCTCCACTATGGACGCTCCAGCGTTCATACTATTCTCGGCTATATCCAGAAGATGTTGGGAAAAATCTTCCAACAACGAAAATTCCTCCCTGTCTAGTCCAGCGGAAGAAAAGTTCCGGCACGAAGAACGGAAAGGACCTCTTCATCAAGAACTTCTGCGTCTGTATATCTATCATGGGGCCCAATTTTTTGAAGGGCATCTTCATAATAAGAACGAATGTTGAGAGAGCCGAGAAGGACAAAAAAGCTCTCTTTATCCTCTTCAAGGAAACGATCGGTAAGAAGACCAAAAAGAATGGTCGCCGAGGAGAACCAGTTAAAAAGCTCTCTGCTCAGGGTCCATGCATCCTCGAAAAGAATGGAGAAATTGAAATCTTCCTCTTCTTCCTCACTCATCTCTTCCGGGTCTGGCTCAGGAATATAGCCAAGGATATAAAAAGGGATGTTAGGACCAACTTTAAACGCATCCCATAATGCTTTGTAAGAAGCACGGTTTGCACCAGATAGCATAAACGTAGATATCGCAACAGCATGTTGTCTGGCTGGAGTCACTTCATCATCGCCCATAGCTTGTTCCAGAACTTCTCCAAAACGTTGAAGATCTATAAGGCAACGATATACAAGAGTTTTTCCTAGAGTGAGGTTTTCGGAATCGTAAGAAACTATGTCTTGTGCTACTTCTAAAGCTTCTTCCGTCCTAGCCTCAGATAGAAGAGCAAAGCCAAGTCGTTGAAGCAGACCAATATAAAGAATGCCCTCTTCTTCGTCCATAAGAGACTCGCTCCCCAAAAGACCAGCTTCTTCAACTGCCTGCCGAAGCGGACCGCGGGCTTTTTGCAGAAGCTCAAGTTTCTCTTCTGAGTAGTCTAGTGAATCTGCAAGCAGAATGAGAGCTTCTGGGTTATCTGAATCCATCTCAAGAATTTGCCGTGCGAAAGAAGCTATCTCCTCTAGATCCTCACTTTGATACGCTCTATCAAGTAATTCCTCTATTCGTTCTATTTCTGATTCTGAATACGACATATAGGCTCCTCCCAATTTCAAATAAATACTGTTAGCTTTTGTTCAAACAGTTTAAGCGAAAAAGTAGATCTCCGTCAATTATGGAACATCTTGCACGATAGTTTATATCAGCTTAAGATACAATAATATATAGCTCACGTCGAAAGGAGAGATGAAGATGAATTTGCGGGAAAAACATGCACGATACGGCATTTCAATTATAGTCACATTAGCGTTCCTTCTATGGAGTGGAATATGTGCTCCGCAACAGGCCTTGGCTAAAACACCAGAGCAGCGCATATCTGGAGCTGTAAAACTGCTTCATGAAATGCAGGAACAATCTGATGTAGGAACTATGGCTGATCTACTGGAACAAGCAAAAGGGGTGGCTATTTTCCCCTCCGTTATTAAAGCAGGATTCGTTTTTGGCGGGAAATATGGTGAAGGCTTGGTTCTTCGAAGAGATACTGCTTCGGGAAGATGGTACGGCCCTAGTTTTGCCACTATCGCCGGAGCATCGTGGGGACTTCAGATAGGGGCTGAATCCATAGGTCTGGTCCTCGTCATCACCAACGAGCGCGGACTTGAAGGTTTCAAGGGGAACAATTTTAAGCTTGGGGGAGATATTGGCGTAGCCGCAGGCCCAGTTGGACGGCGCGGAGAGCTCGGAACAGATATTAAATTAAAAGCTTCTATTTATAGCTACTCCATAGCAAAAGGACTTTTTGCAGGCATGTCTTTAGAAGGGGCAGCGGTGAATGTAGATGACAACGCCAACCATGTGTATTGGGGGAAAACTATAACAGCGGCTCAGGCCCTCGATCGTCGAGCATCGAGTGCAAAAATACAGCCTTTGATCCAGGCTCTTAATAAGCTTATTAAAGAGGCAAAATAAAGGGCCCTTTCCGCAGGAAAGGTTCTCCATACGATCTATATAACGAATCCCAGCTACTGAGAAAATAGCTGGGATTCGTTTTTAAGATAAAAGGAATGAAGGGAAATTCTTGTTTTTCCCTCTATCGTTGCTAAATAATAATTTTACGTCCGCCACCCTGACGAGATGGACCGCCAAGCTGATCAAGCTGCTGAAGCACTGCTGGAGAGGCCACATCAATTTTGGGCTTCTTTGCCTCTTCTGCGGCCATTTCTTTCATCTTCTGTTCGTATTCTTTTATCTGTTCCTTAAGTTTTTTTGCGTCTCCCTTGATCCAGAGAAGAATACCTTCAGCAATAGAATTTACAATATCGTCGCTAGGTTCCTCTTTCATAAGTCCAAGCTCTTTCAATAGACGGTGCTCGTCACGAATAGACTCCATAATGTCGTCATCAGAAATAAGCCCTTTCTTATAAAGCACTCTGAACATAATATTGAAACGGCTTTTAAGGTTTTCTTCATTCATGGCCATACTATCAACTCGAGCCAATAAGACACTTAAAAGCTCGTCAAGACTTATCTGCATGGGCATAACATAAATCCCCCTCTCTACAAATCAAATTCAATTTTTTATTCTAACACACATTGAATTCTTATAAAAAGGCTAAATATTGAACCGAATTTCAATCATATCGCCATCTTCTACTCTATATTCTTTCCCTTCCAATCGTAAAACACCTTTTTCACGACACACCGCCATAGAATTTCCACAAGCGACAAAATCTTTGTAGTGGACTACCTGCGCCCGAATAAATCCCCTGGCTAGGTCGGTATGAATAGCCCCTGCAGCATCTACGGCAGTCGCATCTTTCTTCAGTGTCCATGCTTTTACTTCATCTTTTCCTGTTGTGAAGAAGGAAATGAGGCCCAGCAGACCGTAAGCTTTACGAATAAGCCTGTCTCGCCCAGCTTCTTTAATACCGAGATCTGCCATGAATTCATTTTGTTCTTCTAAAGAAAGTTCTGCCATATCCATTTCCATACGTCCAAAAACTTCCACCAGCCCTAATCCTCGCTCTTGGGCAATAGAGGAGAGCTCCTTATATCCCGGCACATTAGGGCCTGTCTGAGTTTCATCGAGGTTGAGAACGATCATCTCAGGCTTAAGAGTTAGAAAGGCAAAACCACTTAACTGTTTTTTCTCTTCCTCCGATAAAGTATATTCTCGAAGGGGTTTTTCATCCATGAGGCACGATTGACATCCTTCAAGAACCTCTTTCTCTTCCTCTTCTTCTGGCAACAGGCGTTTTTTTGCTGCCAAACGGGAGAGCCTGTTATCGATAACGCTCAAATCACGATAAATAAGCTCCATTTCCACAATCTGCCAATCTCGCGCAGGGTCTATAGTTTCCTCTGGGTGAGGGACATCGGGATTATCGAAGGCCCGAATAACATGAACCAGAGCATCGGACTCCGCCACAAAAGAAAGAAAGGCATTACCAAGGCCCTCTCCTTTGCTGGCATTTTTAGAGAGTCCCGCCAAGTCTACAAATTCCACTGTAGCTGGCGACTGTTTTTTCGGCTCAAAGACCTGCACAAGGTGATCAAACCGCAGATCTGGAACTGGAACCATGGCACGGTTCGGATCTGTTTTTCCACTGGCGTAGGGCTTAACCTCCGCTCCAGCTCGAGTAATAACGTTAAAAATCGTGCTTTTCCCGCAAAGAGGCAGCCCGACTATTCCACACTTTAGCATGAGGACATTCCTCCTGTTCGTTCATTCTGTATCTATAGCGCGCATGGATTATAATCGTATTATACCGCGGTGCCAACCGCAAATTAGAGAAGGAGGTTCTTTGTTATGAAAAGATTTCTCTATCTTTGGGCAATGATCCTTATTGGGGCATTCATGCTGACATCTCCGCTCTATGGTGACGAAATAGAGTTCGATTCTGCCCATATTTATCCCAGCGGAGCTCAAGTACGCATAAAAGCCCCTTCCTTAGGGCATAATACAATCGTGCTTCCTGGCACTTTCGATGCTAGCAAGATACAACTTGTGCCCAGCAAGGGAATAACCCTCAAAAGAGCCCAAATATCTCGGCAGACTCGTTCGGACTGGGTTCCTCCCGCATTCCACGTTCTGCAGGGACTTATAAAAGACAAAAAAGAAGAGCTCATCTCTATGGAGGCTCAATTAGCAGCCTTGGAGCAGTGGTCAACTGTTATGGAGAGTACAACTCCTTCCGACCTTACCATTAATAATATGGAAAAATATTTGCAGTCCGCAGAAGATATGCGAAGGGCTAAAGAGACAGAAAAAGCGATATTAAAAAAAGGGATAGAAGAGCTAAAACAAACCATTGCCGACTTAGAAAAAGAATTAGCAGAAAAAATGCCTCAAACAGATGGGAAAATTATAGCGATCACCTATGAAACAGAAGGAGAAGGGGAGCTGTTTGTTGATGCCTGGACAGATAGAGCATGGTGGGCTCCGGAATATTATCTGTATCTCTCAACAAAAGACCATCTTCTATCGGGAAAGATGACAGGGAAGGTCAGTCAAAATACAGGCATACCATGGAACGGCCCCCTATATCTTCACACAGCCCAACCTATAAGTACCGTAACTACACCGGAACTTCCTCCTCTCGTGGTGGACTACAGAGAAGAGGAACTTCGTTCACAGGCCATTAATATGACAATGGGAAAACGCATCACCTTCGATAGAACTTCTTCGGTATTTCCAATGGAAGAAACCCTCACCGATCAGGTATTAAAAGCGCAAGGACGCGTCGATGGAGACAATATTCCAGTCAATCTTGAAGTGGCGGCACTCTCTTTTCCCGTTTCTGTTACTATAGAGAGCATTCCATCTCTTTCACCTCAAGGGTGGATAATCGTCACTACAGATGAAGTTCAAGAACCTCTTCTGGGCGGACAGGCTTCCCTTTTTGTTGATGACCTGCCGTCGGGGCAGACCTTTATGCGCGCGGTATCGAGAGGAGAAAAAATAACTACCGCATTTGGACAAACTCCTTCGATCACGGCAAAACGAGAAGACGTAATCTCTAAAGGGGGAAGCAATTGGGTCGGGAAAGGGAGGGTCGCAAAAGGATATACGATCACTCTCACCAATGGTCTTCCCACAACTGAAGAGATCGTTGTTAAAGACCGGATTCCTGTTTCAGCTCAAGAAAAGATAACAGTGGAGGTAGGGACTGTAGATCCCGCCCCTACTGAAAAAGATCAAGCTAAAGGTCTTCTATCGTGGAAAATAGCGTTAAAACCTGGAGAACAAAAAAAGATAACCGTTCTTTATCAAATATCCTATCCAGCCGATAAAGAAATCTGGTTCTTAGAACATTAGACAGGAGTGACATAAATATGTATGTTACCGTTTTAGTAGATGATTATTGTGGTGGCTCTAAACTCCTGGGAGAACATGGATTAAGTATGTTTATAGAAACTCCGAGGGGGCGGTTACTTTTCGATACAGGGCGAGGAGAAGCTCTCTATCCTAACGCAAATGCTATGGGAATTCCCATAGGGAACGTAGATGGGATTGTATTAAGCCATGGACACTTCGACCATACATGGGGATTGCCAGAGATTCTCAGACGGGAAGGAAATCTCCCTGTTTGGGCCTCCCCCCTTTTCGATATGCCACGATATAGTGTAACTGGGGGAAAGAAATTTATGGCCGGATCGCTACTTCGAAAAGAAAATCTTGACTTTCACCCAGTAGAGGAGTGTTCAAAAATTATAGAGGGAGTACAGGCTTTCACTGTGCCTTGCCGTCTTCGGGATTCAAAATTCGTTCCTTCTACACCAGACCTCATCGCAGTAAAAGGCGATCTTTTTCAAGAGGACTCTATGGAAGATGACCTCTCTCTCCTCCTTCACGGAATTAACGGCTATAGCGTCATTTTAGGGTGTGCCCATGCAGGGGTTGTCAATATTATGGAACGGGCTGCCGCTCTCTGTAAAACCAGAGAGTTTTACACTGTTATGGGAGGGATGCATTTCCGAGGACAAAGCAGGGAATTTTTAGAGCGTTCTGCTCACGAACTTTCCACCCGATTTTCAGTAAAATTGTGGAGGCCATGTCATTGTACTGGCTTTAAGGCTGCTTTTATTCTTGGAGAGACATTAAATAACGTAGACTGGGCTCCTGCTGGTTTCTCGTTGGAGATATAAAATGCTGCCGTGGTCTACTCTGCCCCCTTTCGTATCTATCCCTATCCTTATCTTTTCTGCATTATTGGCGAGTGGGGATGAGAAGCATATCATTAGCCCTCCTTTCTGGGCTTTATTTATTGTGATGTATTCTGTTCTCACCCTCCTCTATGCTGTCTCTATTGTAAGGAGGATTGAAAAGGGATTTTTCTCCCTCCATCTCATAGCTCAGGGAACGCTGATACTTTTCCTAACACAACATTTCGGAAATCCAGCTTTCCTCAACTGGGTAGGAATAGCCATGGCTACAGTAGGAATCCTTTTGTTTTTTAATCAATACATGTTTTCACAATCGGATCGCCAAACTCCTATTGCAGCACCTGTTCAGTCTTCAAAAACAACTGAAGAAAGCCATTCTATTCCAGATATAAGCCGCCTTCCCCTTCCTTCTCTCATCGCAAACAGCAAAGGGACGGTCCTCTCGGCAAATGATCCTTTTTTGTCTCTCATGCCTCCAGAATCATCGAAGAAAGTAATCGGAGAAAGTATTTCAGAGACACTTCCTCTCAATAGCGATACTGTAGCTCTTGGGGGGAAAAGCTGGGATATTCAACAAAAGCAGGGAGGAGACGACCTCTTCTTCTTTTTTCTCACGGAAGAAAATACTGAATATAAACAAACCTCTACTTCAGATCCTATTTCTTCTATTCTAGATCCAGCTACGGGGCTTTATACAAAGAGTTTTGGAGAGAGGCGTTTAGCCGAAGAACTGGACAGGGCCCAACGATATAGACGCTGGTTATCTGCAGCTTTATTTAAGTTAGATTTCCACTATGGAAGCAATAATGTTATGGATATGGAAGAAAACGAAAAAGATTTTTTAGATTCTTTCGGCACATACGTTATAGAAAACGTGAGGGAATGCGATCTATGTATGCGTATGGGAGCAAAAGAGATTATTGTTCTTATGCCAGAGACACCTCAGAACGGCGCAAAAGAACTCGCTTTACGCCTATCGAGGTACGGCAAGGATGCCGGGAGCGACCATGTTATGGCCGATAAGGCGCATATACATTTCGGAATTTCTTTTTTCAGTGGAAACGAAAAGATTACAAGTCAGGACTTCGTCCAATCTCTTTATGCTCATCTTGCATAAAAACGCCAAGAGGGTCTTTTTAAAGACCCTCTTGGCGAAACGTTAAGAATGCACTGCTGTTTTGAGCCTTTCGAGCACTCCTTCAGCAAGAGTCTCCAGTAAAAGATGGTTTTTATACTCTTCTATACGCCCACTATCAGCTAATTGTCCGAGTTCAGGATCAAGAGGGAAACGGCCAATCACTGGGATCTGATATTTTTCACCTATTTCTTCCACATGGCTGGGTCCGAAAATATCCAGGACCTTTCCGCAGTCAGGGCATGTAAGATAGCTCATGTTCTCCACTACTCCCAAAAGGGGGACTTCCATCATTTGGGTCATATTGAGAGCTTTTTCCACTACCATTACAGAAAGTTCCTGAGGGGATGTAACAACAAGGAATCCATCCAGATCTATAGTCTGCATTACTGTAAGAGGAGCATCAGCAGTTCCAGGAGGAAGATCCACTATTACAAAATCCCTATCGTCCCATGCCACTTCTTCCCAAAATTGTTTGATGACATTCCCTATTATTGGGCCTCGCCATACAACAGGTTTTGTGGGATCATCAAGAAGAAGATTGATGGACATAACTCGTACATCAAAAACCGGAGAGGCTGGAGGAATTATACCTTCAGGGCGTCCAAGCGGAGTATCCGTTATGCCAAAAAGTTTGGGGATCGACGGCCCTGTGATGTCAGCATCCAAAACTCCTACTGAATAACCTTTTTGTGCAAGAGCTACAGCCAAAAGAGAAGATATGGAACTTTTTCCCACTCCTCCCTTACCGCTGCCAACTGCTATTACATGCTTAACGTTTTTTTTCTTTTTTGCGCATCCGCTGCAGCCTTCACAAGAAGATTTACCGCACGCTTCATGAGAGCACATCTCATCTACCATTCATGAATCCTCCCCTACCAGATTTCAAGCTCTTTCTTTATACTCTTCACGTATATGAGCGTCAAGTCGAACATCTCTCTTGTCTACATTCACGAATCGTTGTATAGTTTAAAGTCTCTTTGGAGGCGATAGATATGGCATATCAAGGCTGGATAACCCTTTGTGTATTTACATTTACATTGATAGCTATAGGTATGGGTAAAATAGCTCGAGGCGTCGCCGCCCTTCTTGGAGCAGCCTTCCTGATGTCTTTTCAGATTCTTCCCGCAGAAATAGCCGTCCGTTTTATCGACTTTAACACCATCGGCCTTCTTATGGGGATGATGATTGTTGTGGGGGTTCTTTCGAAAACTGGAGTATTTCAGTATGTAGCGATCCGAAGTCTGAAAATGACGGGAGGGAATTGGGTCGTCACTGTTTTTGCTATTACAGCCACAACAGCAATACTATCAGGAGTACTCGACAACGTGACTACTGTGCTTTTAGTCAGCCCCATTATTTTGTCTCTCGCCGATATTATGGACTTTAACCCAGTCCCCTTACTAATAGCAGAAGCTATTTCGTCAAATATTGGAGGAACCGCTACTTTGATAGGTGATCCCCCAAACATTATTATCGGTTCCCATGCAAACTTTTCTTTTATAGATTTTATTATCAATCTGACGCCTATTACTATAGTGGTGTTTGTGTTCACCATTGCCCTTTTGGTACTTATAGATCCTAACTCTTTTAAAATTCGCAAAGAAGAGTACGAAAAAATATTGAAAGTCGATGAAAATGCTGCCATTAAAGATATTCCCACGCTTAAAAAAGCATTGTTCGTTATGGGATGTATTATGGTCGGGTTCTTCGCTCATGGAATTTTACATATAGAAGCCGCCGTTGTGGCGCTTGCTGGAGCTGCCGCTCTTCTCGCTGTCATTCCTGAGGACGGAGATGAGATTATTCATAAAGACATCGAGTGGCCTACGCTCGTATTTTTTGCCGGGCTTTTTATTATTGTTGGAGCTCTTAAAGAAAACGGGGTTATTTCTCAGCTGGCGCTATTTTTAGGAAAACATCTCCAAGGACATCCCTTGGGTGCCATGCTGGCCGTGCTATGGTTCTCTGGCCTTACCTGTTCCTTTGTAAACAACATCGGTTTCACTGCGACCTTTGTTTTCGTTATCGATGAGCTGGCAAAACAGGTAGGCATATCGCCGGAACCCCTTTTCTGGGCACTGGCCATGGGAGCCTGTTTTGGCGGCAACGGAAGCTTTCTCGGGGCAGCTGCTAACGTTGTAGTAGCTGACGTAGCAGGGCGGTTCGGACACCCTATTTCTTTCAAAGATTTTTTGAAAACAGGCATGTTCAGTGTCTTTATTGCGCTGAGCCTGTGCAGTCTCTATTTAATTGTTCGGTACAAGACCCTCTTGTAATCTTTCCTATCCAACTCTAGTTTTCCCTTCAGGCAGAAACAAAAAGACGCAAAGCTTGCCGAACACATCGTATTAAAGGGAAATAACATCCCCTTCAGGGCTATAAAGAGGAGGAACAACCACTATTTTTTCTGGTCGAACTCCTTTCCCCTGAATAACGTTGAGGGAGAGACGCCCTGCTACGGCTCCCAGCTCAAAAGCTGGCCAATCAAGACAATAGTACCCGAGTAAACGGGCAAGATGAGGGTAACCACAAAGAAGCACATCCTTTTGGCACCCTTTTATAGCTGTCAGGTTTAAAGAATTTATAATACGAAAAGGCAACGACGAATCAGAAAGAGATTCGTTACCTTTCAACAGGGGGGCCAACCCCTTAAAGAAAGACTTTTCTCCCTCCTCCACTTCACACCTTTTTCCTTCAGCTATCTTTAAAATCTTTTCAGCTCCACGCTTTACATCAACAACAACGTGAATTCCTTCCACGTCTATAGGATCGCTATCTACCACCACAAGAGGCCCGTCTATAGCGATAGGAAAAAATGGACGGCCAATCCAGATAATCCCATCTACATTTCGAGAGGCTAAATCCCTGGCTACCAATAGACGTTGGGCTTCTGTTTTTCCCGAACATTTTACGAGCAGGCTATAATGCTGTTTTGAAACGACGCGGTCGACACCACCAAGAAATTCGCCTGTCCAAGGACTTGTCAGATCTTCAAAAACAATCCCCAAAAGACCTGTTCGATTACTGGAAAGGCCTCTCGCCACTGCATCCGGTTGATATCCAAGAGATCTGGCAGCCTCCCAAACTTTTTCCCTCGTAGCAGAAGAAATTCGAGAGTCTCCTTTTAAAGCTCTGCTTACTGTAGCTTTATTGACGCCTGCCAATTTCGCTACATCTTCCATTTTAACCTTCACTATCGGCACATCCCCTTATGAAGTACTACTTTTCGTAACATCCGCCACCTATGAACTCTCTCAAAATAGAATTCGATGAAACATATTCTGAAGGGAGGTGAGGGACAAACTTCAACATAGAAAGAAGCCGACGGGCCTCTCCGTACATAGGAGAATTTTCGGAAACTGTATGTAAGAGAGGCAATACATATCCCTTGAGAACCGCCAATTCATACGGCAGGGACGAATTGAACATAGCATCGGCTCGACTCTGATAGGGAAATATATACTCTCGGGCACCTCTAATTACAGAAGGCCAAAGGTCGAGAGTTCTTTCTGCTGAATGCCCTCTCGTTTGAAAATCTCTAATCATCCGTCGCAACAAACGGTTATCAGTAGTACTTGTTCTATTGTGTTGATCCAGATTGATGCCCGTGAGTGGAGAGACAAAAATTCCAAACTTCATAGCCTCTGGAACCACTTCCGTTACTTTTTCGTTTAAGCCGTGAATCCCCTCTAAAATCAGAACATCTCTATCGTTAAGATGCAACGTAGGACCAGGGAATTTTTTTCCCTTAATGAAGTCAAATTCCGGAATCTTCACTTCTTTCCCTTTGAGAAGAAGTGAAAGGTGATTTTCCAACAAATCCAAATCAATTGCCTCTAACACTTCAAAATCGTAATTCCCATGTTCATCCCGAGGTGTTCTCTCTCGGTCTACAAAGTAATTATCCAAAGAAATAACGGTAGGATTCATACCACACACTTGCAGCTGAATCTTAAGACGTTTGGCTACAGTGGTCTTCCCTGACCCTGATGGCCCTGCGATGACAATAACCTTAACGCCTTTTCTCCCCCATATTTCCTCAGCTATTCGGCTCAGCCGCTGAGCATGAAAGGCTTCAGACACAAGCACGAGCTCCAAGCCTTTCCCTTGGGCAATTTTAGCGTGAAAACTATCCATAGTGCTGAGGCCAAGAACATCCAACCACTTCGCATAATCAAGAAAAACTTCCGAAAGTTTTTTTGAAGCTCGGAAAGGGGGGATACTGTCTGGATAAGAAACTGTAGGAAATTGCAATACCATCCCTGGTGGGAAATGTTTGAGCTCAAAAAACTTCAGATATCCCGTAGAAGGGGCCAGCGGGGCATAATAAAAACCGTAGCTATCCTCACATCTATAAAGTTCCACAGGATCTTCTGCTGCCCACATAAAAAGTCGTGCACTTTCAGAATTCCCCTGCCTCTCAAAAATTCTTCGAGCCTTATCAAGAGGAATGATCTCTCTGGAAATTGGAACATCTCGGCTAACAAGATCTCGAAGAGCTTTACTTATCCGTTCCACATCTTCTTCCGTAACATCTCTATCCGAAATCTCCCAATAATATCCATCACTAATAGAGTGTCTGATAAGAATATTTTTTTTAAACACTCTTTGCGCAGCTAAAACAAGTAAAAAACTTAAAGATCTACGATAAACTTCCATTCCCTCAAAAGAGGAAGTATCGACAAATTCTACTTCCGCGTCATCATCAACAACCCATCCTAGTGGTCTTAGATAATTATTAACTCTCCAAGCCACTATTTGGGAAGCCCCGTCTATATCTGCAATAGAAAGAACATCCTTCCCTGTTACAGGACTAGAACACGAGCAATTTTTATACCCTTTGATCTGGACATTGAATGGCATTAAACCTCACCTCTTCCTTTACAAAAAAGCAAATGCCATTTACTTTTGTATATATAATATGCTAATGATACTATATTCTTATAATGTCCCGTCAAAACTCCTACGGAGACCTATAATTAAAGAGAGGGCAGAGTAGAAATATGTCGAAGACAAAATCTACAAAAATTTATGAGCAAGTGGCAGAAAAGCTCAAAGTCCTCATCGCACAAGGGGAACTCCAGCAGGGAGACCCTTTACCTCCGGAACGACAGCTTATAGAGAAGCTCGACGTAAGTCGAAGTTCCCTGCGGGAAGCCTTTCGCATTTTAGAGCTAGTAGGGCTTATAGAATGTATCCCTGGGAAAGGACGTTTTGTTCGCAAGTCACGCTTGGAATCCAATCACGCCCACATGCCACTACAAGATGAAGCTATATTAGAATTGGTAGAGGCGAGAATGATCCTAGAGCCTGCCATAGCAGTAGAGGCGACCAAACACGCTGACCCTTCAGATCTTACGCGAATTAGAAAAATTCTAACCCTTACCAGCAAAGATGTAGAGTCTCTGGAACATCGTGCTCAATGCGACTATGATTTTCACCTTCTCCTCGCTGAAGCAACCCACAACTTTATTTTTGTCAATATAGTAAAAATAACTTTTAATCTTATTATGGCAACTCACGAGCGTATATACTCTCTCCTTGATGATAAAGAACTTTTTTTAAAGGAACATAACCAAATTTATCAAGCTATTCTCTCCAGAGATATAAAAAAAGTTCGTCGTTGTATGAGCAACCACGTAGCACGAGTCTATAAAACTCTTCTCGATGGAATCGCTCTAGAAGAACCTCCTGTGTCACTGGACCAAAAAGAGGAAATGAAAGACAATACTACAGATAGGTAATTTTTGAAAGAAAGGACGAGTTAAGAACAATGACTCACAATGTGCGGATGTACTGTCTTACTTTCATTTTAGTACCTCTTTTTGCTATTATAACGGCTTTTTCTGCCGATAAGATTGTTTTAAATTCATGGAACACGGAAGAATCTGTAATTGTCCGTATAGATCGCGTTGGTTCGATACGAAGTACCGAAGCTCCTTTGGGCTTTAACGGAGGAGAACAGGAATCCCCCTCTCAGGAAACCTCGCCAGAAGAAGCACCGTGGCTGACGGAATATATAGATGTAACGGTAACCTTTTTAAATGGCGATGATAAAGGGACAAGCAAAGACCTTCTTATTACGCAGCTGTCCACTTCTTCTCTGGAGCTCCATCCTAAAAGGAGATATCTTCTCGTCTCTGATCGTTTTGAAGATAATACTATACAATATTCCATCAGCGATCGCTATCGAGTTCCTTGGGTTGTCGCTTTCCTCATTTTAGCTTGCGCTGGGCTCATCGCTTCGGCTGGAAAAGCAGGAGTCCGGGCTTTGGCAGGTTTACTCCTCTCGCTAGCCGTGCTTTTAGGTTGGTATATACCTGCCTTAGCAAATGGAATACCTCCCGTACCTTTCGCTATCCTGGCTATAGGAGCCGTATCCAGCGTTACAGTACTATTGGTGGTACGAAGGCCGGCTTTTTGGATCGTAGCTTTTCTTGGAGCTCTTGGAGGAGCTATCGCCGCCTCCACTGTAGGGTGGGCTATGGTGACTCTATGGGAACTCTCTGGGCTTGCTAGCGATAGTGCTAGCCTCCTTGCCTCAACAATACCTAATCTTTCAATGGAAGGGCTTCTTCTGTCTGCTGTTATGATCGGCTCCATAGGGGCAGTCCTTGATGTTGCCGTCTCAGTCACGTCTACCCTCGCCGAAATGTTCTCCTATGATCCTAAAATTCCAGGGCCTCGACTGTGGCAGGCTGGCATTGGCGTAGGGCGAGAGGTATTGGGAAGCATGATTAACACTCTTATTCTTGCCTATTTGGGAAGTGCTCTTCCTCTCACTATTCTTATTACAAGTTCTGGAGCTGATCCACTGGCTCTTATAAACGATCCTTATATTGCACAGGAACTCGTCCGAAGCGTAGCTGGTACAATTGGATTACTTCTTACGATACCTATTACCACCGCTGTATGTGTGTGGTGGCTAGACTTCCGCCTCAGACGCTCCAAAGAAAAAAAGAAAGAGTCCACTTCTTAACTTCCCTGAACTCGAAGGCTTTCTAACAAAGAGGGGAAAAACCCTTTTTTTATTAACGATTCCCAACAAGGGACGGTATTGAGGTCAGCTCGCTTTTCTACGAAAGCAGTACACAGACTGCTTAGGAAATGGCGGAGAGGGCTATCATTTTTACTTGGGGATGCTAGTATCTCTGCTGATTTTTCGGCTAGGTGATCTAGCGAAGGAGCACCTATTACGATATGGGCTCCATGTTTTTGGAGGGGAAATACATTCCCCACTTTATTTGCGTCTTCTTTGCGGAATGTTGCAAGCACCATGGCCTGGGGTTCTCCCAAAGAGATGGATGTAACTGCGGCAAGGGTCCAATCAGAAAGGAACAAAACACTTCCTATAGGGTACGGATCAATTATTTGGGGGAGAAATTCTACTAAAGAGGGATCAAACTTGACTCCAGACTCGTTTTGAACAATTTTTAAAGCCTCTATTGGCAAAAATGCTCGGCGATAGGGACGATCGCTTACAAGAGCATCGTATGTATCAGCTACTGAAACGATACGTACTAAAAGAGGAATGGTTTCTCCGGCAAGTCCGCCAGCCGCCTCTCGCCCATAACCTTCGCCGTTCCAATATTGATGGTGATTTAACACGATGGCCCTAGCCATAGGGTTCATACATGGGAATTGCCGCACTATCTTAAAGCCATCGTAGGGATGTTTGCTCATTAGCTCCCACTCTTTTTCGTTCAGGGGACCTTTCTTATTCAGAAGAGAGGAAGGTAACATTAGTTTTCCAATATCGTGAAAAAGAGCGCCGAGGCCCAAATTAATTTTATCTTGAAAAGAAAAAGAAAAAAGTCCTGTATCTTCACCTTCCTTTGCGATGAGCAATGAAACCGTCATTACACCGATCATATGCTCGTAAGTATACTCGTCATGTTTGCTGATATTCTTTAAACCATAATGGAAAGCAGTGGTGTCTTCAAAAATAACAGAAATAATGCTAGAGACACTTTCTTGGAGATTTTGAAATAAACTGTTGCGGAGAGACCTGTTCTGAGCTACACATTCTACAATATGTGCCACATCAGCACGAACCTGTCGTTCCAAATGTTCAGGAACAACAGGACATAAAAAATCATCTTCCACTGCATTTTCCCCGGGAAGATAGACAAAACATGCCTCTATTCCCCGTCGTACAAGACGGGTGATAAGCTGATTGTTAAGAATAACTCCCTTACTAAGCAATAACTGCTGTCCTTCGCAGGCCCATACCGACTTAGCTAGGCGCATTCCAGGCTTAAGATGGTCGCTTGTGACAATAAGTGGCATATTATTATCCTGTCCTCTGCAACTTCAGATAAATAAAGTACTCAGACAAAGTGTATATTAACATAGGCATATCAGAGGCTCGCTTCGGCAAGGCCTGTATTTTACTGGTACTTTCGACCCTTTTTAATAAAAAGCACAAGGACGTTGGGGGAGGGGATCTGCTCCGTGCAGATCCCCCGGCTGATCTATTACAGAATAGAACGGGAAATAGATCACACAAAAAAGAGGCGATTGCTCACAAGGAGAAACAGCCTCTTTCACATACTATAAAAAGAGCTTTTGTTCCTCCTTTTCAAACACGGAAGGCTTTCCCGTTTCCGAGGAAACCCTAACGGCCCTGAACCATGGAATTTTCTTTGGGTTTTTGGGCTCGGAGGTCTATTATTTTAAAAATATGTTACTCTACCATTTAAAGAAAATCAAGACACAACGCCAAGGAATGCGGCCCAGAGCGGTATGGTGATAATGGAACAGAGCGTGGTTGCAGCTATAGCTTCAGCTGTATAGACTTGATCCATTCCCATCCCCTTGGCAACAACAAAAGAGTTAACCGCTATAGGCATGGCTGAAACAAGGATCGTTGTTTTAGCCAATATACTCTCTACAGGCCAGAGAGAGATAAACCCCATCACAATAAGGGGAAAAAGAATAAGTTTAAATAAGATGACCTCCCATGTATCTCTCAATGCCGCAAACGTTCGATTAAAATTAAGAGAAGCTCCGAGAGACAAAAGAGCGAGACCATTTCCCACGTTTCCCAACACCTTAAGGGCTTCGTCAAGCCATAAAGGCAATGCAGGAGCCCCTACGATAGCACAGGAAAGCCCGGATATGCAGGCTATAATAAGGGGGTTCGTAAAAAGTTTTTTAAACGTATCTTTAAGAGCATGTAAACTTAAACTTCCCGACAACACAACTTGCCCCCACCCCACAGAGATTAGTTGATATCCTGCCATAACGACAGCGAGATATAAAGAAAGGGCCTGAAGACCACTCTCCCCCATAGCAACTGATACCGCCGGTACCCCCATAAAAATATTGTTGGAGCGAATGGACGTCATGGCGATCACTGCCACTTTCCCGCGCTCTTTACAAAAAAAGCGCCCAAAACTCCATGCTAATAAGGGAGTAAGAAGCAAAGACGCGTAAACAGCTTTCACAAAGTTTCCCCCCATCAGTACCTTTACATCTGCCCCATAGGTAACCCGAAAAAGCAGAGATGGAAGGGCGATCCAGTAAAGAATAAAGTGCATTCCAACAAAAGCTTCTTCTTTGACAAAACCTCGTTGGCGAATGAACCAACCAATAGATATAATAGTAACGATGGGAAGAACAATAAAAAAGCAGCCCACAACCGATCTCTCCTCTCTGTTTAACAAACTATTATATCTCTTCAATACTATAAAAGGTGCTTTGTTATATAATGATTATGAAATGATAAAAGAGGAAGGTGATGACACCTGATGCAAGTTCCGTCACATATATTTAGAGAATATGATATTCGTGGCGTAGCCGATACAGAGCTCACTGCATATGTAGTAACAGCTATCGGGAAAGCCTATGGGACCTTGCTTCGCAGAGAAGGAATCTCCACTATAACAATAGGAGGAGATGTGAGACTTTCAACAGAAAGAATTCGACAAAATATTATCGACGGGGTCATATGGGCCGGCGTTAACGTAATAGATTTAGGGGTGGTAACTACGCCTCTTCTGTATTGGAGCCAGTTCCATTTTAACTTTGATGGAGCAGTTATGGTCACAGGAAGTCATAACCCTAAAGACATGAACGGCTTAAAACTGGCTTTAGGGAAAAGTACTATGTATGGAGAGCAGATTCAATCTATTTTAAATATGATTGAAAAAGATGATATGGTACCTGGGCAAACATTGGGCTCTGTAAAAAGAGAAGATATTTGGTCTGGCTATATCCAGATGCTCTTGTCGAAAATAAAATTGGGGCCACGAAAACTCAAAGTAGTTGCTGATGCTGGGAATGGAACAGCAGGGCTCTTTATCCAAAAATTTTTAGAAGGGTTAGGCTGCCGTGTTGTCCCTCTGTTCTGCCAACCTGATGGGAACTTTCCCAACCACCACCCAGATCCTCTGAAACGTGAAAATCTCGTCTCCCTCATTGAGACAGTAAAACGAGAAAAAGCCGATGTAGGTTTCGCCTTTGATGGGGATTCCGACCGAATAGGAGTTGTCGATGAGAAGGGTTCTGTAGTATGGGGAGACACACTCATGGCCTTATACTGGAGAGAAATCTTGCCTAAACATCCAGGAGCTGATGCTATCATAGAAGTAAAATGCTCCCAAGCCCTTGAAGACGAGATCCGTCGCTTAGGAGGAAAACCTCTTTATTATAAAGCTGGGCATTCCCTTATTAAGGCGAAAATGAAAGAGATAGGAGCTCTTTTCGCAGGCGAGTTGTCTGGACATATGTTCTTTGCCGACGAGTTTTATGGCTTTGATGACTCTTTCTACGCAGCTGGCCGCCTCCTGCGCATCCTCTCAAATGATCGCCGAACTCTGTCTGACATGCTTGTAGATTATCCCATTTATTACAGTACTGCAGAGATTAGAGTAGACTGTCCCGATAATAAGAAATTTCAAGTCATCGAAAAAATTAAAGAGGAAGCTCTTAAAGAGTACAAAGCTATCACTATCGATGGAGTACGAATTTTATATCCTCAGGGATGGGGTTTGGTAAGGGCTTCTAACACCCAGCCCGTGTTAGTGACAAGATGCGAGGGCAAGACAAAAGAAGATCTGGACTTTATTACGCAAGACATGAAAAAACGCATGATAGCAGTAGGAGTTTCCGATTTTCAGTGGACGTACTAATTTGAAAAAGGAAAGGGCATTTTTCATGCCCTTTCCTTTTTTAAACTTTCTCTTTCCACAATAAATAGCCTTCGTTTATATAAGGAACGATACATCCCTTTCTCTCAAGAAAAGATAAATAGGCAGCAATAGTAGCGCTGTTCAGCACATATTGAATAGAATCCATTTCTATGCCCCATTCTCTGGCCAATGCTGCAAGAATCTCCTCTCTGGAATGAGGAGTTTTACAAAGATTCAATACAGCCTCACTTAAATATTTAACGCCCTTTCGATTGGCTTCCACCAAAGAGGTAATATTTTGAACCGGCTTGGCATGGCTTGGTACAAACCAATTAGCTTCTGACATCTGAAGCATATCTAGCGTTCGAAGAACCCCTTCTACGTCCATAGAGACTATAAAACGATATTTCTCTACAATCTCTTGGGAAAAGACGCTATCGGCTACATAAAAAACTCCGTCTCTCGACTTTAATCCTACCATATTGAGAAAATGACCTGGAAGCCCCACAACCTCAAGCTCTGTGCCAGGAACCATTTCACCAGGGTGAATAACATGAGTGACCTTCGACGGCTCTGCTTCAAGGAATTTTCCTCGAATAGCATTAAATGGGTACGCTCCCCATAAAAGAAAAGGTTCGAGATAAGGATTTTGTGTCAAAACATTTTCAAGAGAGCTTGTTATAATAGCGCAAGAAGTTTTTTTCTGGAGATAAGCATTCCCTCCTATGTGGTCAGCATTGGAGTGAGTATTAATAATTCCATGGAGCGTCAAATTATGCTCTTGCAATAATTTAAATAATCTTCGCCCAGATGTCTCATCCCCCCCACTATCTATAAGGAAACAACCGCCATTCCCATCTTTCCATAACCCTATATTCACTCGCCCTGGGATAAAGCAACTCTGCGCTGTCAATTCTCGTATCTCCATAAGATATAAAACCTCCTTTCGAGTATATTCTAATACTTTGCTTTTTCTTTTCTCCATGCTAGAATGTTCTAGCTAATGGTTCGAACCAATAAAAAATAAATCATAGATGGTTCGAAAGGGCTATTTCAGGAGGTGCGTAGAATGGATAGCAAAAAACTGAAAAAAGCCATAAAGAGCGGACATGTAAAACAGCGTAACGAACAGACAGATGCTTTTGCCAACGCTATGGTAGATCTTAATCATGAATTATATCGGTGCCGATACGATTCATAGTTCATAGCTTGTTTTTTCGTGTTTTTACAAACAGGAGGGGCCTTGAGGCCCCATTTTTTATGCCTTTATTCATTCTTGAGTACATGTTTTTCAATTTTTTTTCAGAAAAACGTTTGCTAGTAACCTAAAGTTGAGTTATAATGCCCGCGTTAAACAGGAGGTGAAGATTATTGCAAACTGCAATAGAAGTAAAAAATTTACATAAATCCTTCGGAGACCTTCATGTGTTGCAAGGAGTCTCCATGTCTGTTAGTGAAGGAGAGGTCGTATCTGTCATCGGCCCGAGCGGCTCAGGGAAGAGTACGTTGGCCCGGTGTATTTGTCGTCTCGAAGATATCAATGAAGGAGAGATTTACCTTTATGGGCAACGTGTCGACGGAGGGAAACACTCGAATAAAGAATTAGCGAGTCTTGTGGGAATGATCTTCCAGCAGTTTAACCTCTTTCCCCACCTTTCAGTTCTTGATAATATTACACTATGTCCTATTCAAATCAAGGGGATGAAAAAAAGCGATGCAGAGGAACTGGCTGTTCGTCTTCTGGAACGAGTAGGGCTCGGAGATAAAGTTCAAGCCAAACCTGCACAGCTTTCTGGAGGGCAACAACAACGGGTAGCCATAGCTAGGGCTCTGGCTATGCAGCCTAAAATTATGCTTTTTGATGAACCTACCAGTGCTCTTGACCCTGAGCTTGTAGGCGAAGTGCTTGATGTTATAGCACAGCTCGCCGAGACAGGAATGACTATGATGATTATTACCCATGAAATGACATTTGCCAAAGAGGTCTCTGATAAAATTGTCTTCATGGCTGATGGGAATATAGTGGAAGAGGGAACCCCCAGTGATATTATGACGAGGCCTTCTCACCCAAGGACGCAAGCATTTTTACAGCGCATGCTTGCCCATTTCGGAGAAGAAATACCTGAACGGGGAGGCGAATGTTAATGACCCTGGATTTTACGGCTATTACTCCATATTGGCACATGTTTTTGACGGGGGCATCCATCACGGTAAAAGCTTCTATGTTAGCTGTGATCTTTGGAGCCATTATAGGCGTGTTTGTAGGAGCTTTACGGGTTGTACCCTTCACACCCTTAAAATCTTTAGCAGCAGCCTATATTTATGTAATACGAGGAACACCCCTTTTAATTCAGCTTTTCCTCATCTATTTTGGATTACCCTCCCTTGGCATTAATTTACCCGCTTTTGCTGCCGGGATTATTGGACTCTCCATCAACTCTGCAGGATATGTTGGAGAAATTGTTCGAGGTGGGATAGAGGCAGTCCCCAAGGGACAATGGGAAGCAGCAAAAGTATTAGGTCTTTCTTATCTGGGGACTATGCGCTATATTATTCTGCCTCAAGCCATACGGAATATGCTTCCAGCTTTCGGGAATGAATTCGTAACACTTATAAAAGAATCGTCACTTCTATCTACATTGGCCATCGCCGATTTGACCATGGTAGGGCAACAAGTTCGAAGCGTTACGTATGCATCTTTTGAGACATTTATAATGGTAGGTCTTATCTACCTTTTCCTCACCAGCTTTACAAGCCTGGGTCTCCAGTTTTTGGAGAAACGCTGGCAAGTCCGATAAGAGATAAAATAGGGGAAGGAACATTGCAATTCCTTCCCCTATTTTGTTTAGTTCGGATACGTAGTAGCCTGTCTTTTTCTGCCATAATACTCCATTTCCCTCATCGCTTCCCGAGCTTCTAAATACCCCCACGACGCAGATATAATCTCCCGTATTGACAACTTTCCTTTTTCCCTCAGCTCATTCCACAAAGGCAAGGGCAGATAAAGCCACACACGGAAGATGGTTTCAGTTTTATCCAAAGATTGTTCCGATAAAATAAGGTATCCAGTTCGACTAAAGAGAACTACCGGGCGAGAACGTTGAGACGTCATGCGCTGTAGATCATCAAGAGTGAAAGAGAGTGTTTCAAGCTCAGCCATATCCTTTCCTCCCGGCAAATCTGTAAGAGAAAACCAGATCTGGGGTTGATGACTCTGATCGCTAAAAGCACCTCCAGCACTCTTAAGCCATGTCTTAATTCGCGCTACTGAGGAATAATCATTTCGAGCTAAAGCGAA
This sequence comes from Aminobacterium sp. UBA4908, assembly GCF_002398115.1. Taxonomy (NCBI): domain Bacteria; kingdom Thermotogati; phylum Synergistota; class Synergistia; order Synergistales; family Aminobacteriaceae; genus Aminobacterium; species Aminobacterium sp. UBA4908. The sequence goes on along the minus strand of NZ_DHCG01000007.1, from coordinate 17,962 downwards.
ACGAACACCCCAATAGGCCTGTTTGACAGATTGGTCTCTTTCTATAAGTTCTAGAATAAAATGTTCATCTTGCAAGGTTTCTTCTGTTAAAAGATCGACCATGTCGTTACGAAGCAACCCTTTAAGAATGAGTATCGCTGGTACATGCTCGCCAGGAGGTTCCATCTGCCCTAACAAGCTCCTCCGAAGCTCGGACACTATCTCCGCACTAAGAAAAATAGTATGAAGGCTCTCTACAGCCAGAGAAAGGGGTTTATTTTGGTACAAAAAGACCTCAGTCATCTCCACATCCCCTAATTTGCCCCATACCCATTTTTCATCGTTAAGGATAGAGGAAGATCCAATAAGGATCCTATTATATGGCAGGAGGAGAACGACCCGTGGAGCATCAGTTTTTGGAAGACCAGGCACTGTCATCGTATCCGGAAGCCTGACGATGTTGCCCGAAGACATCAGCTCATAGATCACTATTACCCCCTCCTTTCTCTAAAAAGCATACCACGAGGGAATAATCTTATCAAGGTAAAGAGGTGTGCCAACGTCGATGGAGCCAGAGCCACTGCTCCGGATGGCGATATACCATCTTCTCTATGACGGTATCGGCAGTAAGGGTAATAGCTTCTATTCTTTCTTTACGCTTCCCTTCCTCTGGAAGAAGCAGCGGAGGAGAGACAATGATTTGATGGTGAAAGGGAGCAATGCGATAAGAAATAACAGGCACAATGGGAACGTCAGCCATAAGAGAAATAGCAGCCGGTCCGTTGACAGTAGAGCATTTTTTCCCTAAGAACGTTGAAGAAATGCCGGAAGGACCGCCATCCTGATCGGCAAGAAGACCAAGAAAAGCCCCCGATTGCACTAATCTCACAGCCTCTTTCATTATGAATCTCTTTTTAAGGGTTCGAAGTCCTACGCGAGAGCGGTATTCTTCAATTAAATCTGCAATATCACTATCATCGGGATCTCGTACCACCGCATAGAGAGGGTATCCTCGCTGACAAAGCCATGCAGCCAACAACTCCCAGTTTCCCAAATGAGCTGTAAGAATGACCGCTCCTTTTTGCCGCATGAACAAGTCTTGGAGGATACTTTCTCCTTCTATATCTACAACCCAATCAAGAGCCTGACGGGGGTTATCTACCAATACAAGATACTCCGAAAGCATCCAGGCTATATGATTGTACACACCTGAAAGAGTTTCATTACGCCAGCTTTCTGATGACGGGAAAGAGGAATTTCCCATATTAGAAAGTGCTACTGCCTTTCGAGGGGCAATAGAACACAAGAGACGATGAACTAGTTTGGCCATCGCTGTGGCACGCCAGCCTGGGGCAGCGCACTTTTGAAATATTTTTAACAAAATAGAACCAGAGCTCACTTCAATGCACCATCCAGTTGAGAGTAAATTTTAAGAAGGGCGTCCACACTCTCTTGAGGCGTCCACACGTTAAGCAGGCAATTTCGGGCTTTTACAGCCGTATTTTTCCCTTGAGAAGAGAAAGAAGAGAAAAGAAATTCTTCAAACAAAAGAGGGCCGTCAGAAGATTTCTGAACCCTCACATACCCTTCAGAGCCTAAAAGTCGGTCGAGAAAGGCAGAAGGGGGGCTCAAAACGGGAACACCGAGAATAGAAGCTTGTGCTGCCAGCAAAGCCAAAGAGGGGTGATCTGACAAAAGCAACAACACTCCCCCTCTCTGACCCATAAGCGGCAATATATATGAAGAGTGAGAAAGAGTTTTTCCAGGCCACTCTTGCTGTTTGGGAAATGGCACTTTAAAAATGGGCATAGTTTGGTTCAAGAGGATAGATAACCAATAGCCAGTTGCTTCATTAGGGACGCCGGCTATGAAAAGAGCCGGCGCCCCGCTACATTTAAAACCCTCTTCAGCTAAAGCCCATGAAATTTTTGATTCAAAAGCAGGTGGTATAAAAAAACTTTTTTGGGGAAGACCCCGGTAAGAGGCCTTCAATCCGCTCGTGCTCTGAATCGTTTTGGCGTGAACACCAATAAGATGCCACCAGGGAGGTGGTGTCCCCCATACATGCCAAATCCTTCCCTTCGTCGCAAACAGCAACGCTTTATCTCTCCATGAGAGAGAGGACCATAATTCTGGCGTTGAGAAATCTAACCATTGGTCATTTTTAAGAGCAAAGAACCTGAAGTAAGGTAAACGCCCCCGAAGCTCTCTCACAAGGGAACCAATGACTGCCAATTCCCAAACAGGCAGAGAGCTTGTAAGAAGCCAAACAAGAGAGTCCCCACACATGTTCACACGCAACACCGCCGAAGCTAATGTTTCACTTCCAGAAGATGGAATCGCTTCTTGCCAAGTCTCACAAAAACAAAACGCTCTGCTATAAGATGCTCCTCATCTATTACGGTGTTTTCGTCAGAAACTCGTTCTCCATTAAGGTAGACTCCTCCACCTCGAATAAGACGTCTAACTTCTCCCTTGCTTTGACATGCTCCAGAAGAAGCCAAAACATCAACAAGAGAAAGTGGCAACCTTTCCGTTATCATGCTGCTAGGAACTTCTCCTGCCAGCATCTCCATAAGCTCTCCCGTCATTTCATCGTGGGACACATCTCCACCAAAGAGAATCTCACTGGCTTGACGAACAGTTTCTGCTGCGTGAGTGCCGTGGACAAGAGAGGTTACTTCCCATGCTAGCCTTTTCTGAGCCTCCCGCTGCTCTGGTGACTGTTCATGCTTCTTCATGATGTCATGAATCTCTTCTAGAGGAAGGAAAGTAAAGAACCGTAACAGACGATCTACCATTTCGTCCTCGGTATTGATCCAGAACTGGTAGAAACGGTATGGGGACGTTCGCTTCGGGTCAAGCCATACCGCACCGCCCTCTGTTTTACCAAACTTGGTTCCCGAGGAATTCAATAGTAAGGGGTTCGTCCAACCAAAAACCTGGTCTCCTGTACATTTTCGAATTAAATCAATACCTGAAACGATATTCCCCTGCTGATCGTTCCCGCCCATTTGCACACGACACTTGTAGGTCTTTAGAAGATGCATAAAATCGTAAGCTTGCAGAAGTGTATAAGAAAACTCTGTGTAGGAGATACTTTTTTCTGGGTCCGCCAATCTTGATTTCACATGTTCTTTGTTAATCATATAATTAACAGAAAAATATTTTCCCACGTCTCGCAGGAAATCAAGGACAGTTATATGCTGCAGCCAATCGTAGTTATTTACGATAATTGCCGAATTCTCGCCACAATCAAAATTCATAAAATGTTCGAGTTGTTTCCGTACACCCTCTATGTTTTTTCTCACCATATCGGGAGAAAGGAGATTACGTTCCTTGCTTTTTCCTGAAGGATCTCCAATCATACCTGTCCCACCACCAGCAAGACAGATCGGGCGATGGCCTAAGCGTTGAAGCCAGCTCAATGTCATAATAGGGATCAAATGGCCTACGTGAAGACTGTCTGCCGTAGGATCGAAACCCACATATGCCGTGAGCATCTCTTTACTATTAAACAAGTCTTCCAATTCTTCTGGATGACTGCTCCATTCGATTAGACCCCGTTCCTGAAGAACGTGGAAAGCATTTTCCATTGCACTTTTCCTCCTATACTTCCTTTATATATTTGAGTCGTTCTCAAGCGTTTCGCTCTTCGCGGGGAACGACCATCGTACATGCCCCTCGTGAATATTTGGCATAACTATAGATATTTCACCTACTTTTCGAAGGTTTGCAGCAATCTGAGCAAGCTCTTCAGCACTATGCCCTACTTCACTTCCCATTTTCCCCGCTAAAGCGGAAGCCCTTGCTATCATTTCCAAAGCTTCTGCCAAACGTTGACCGTCGCCATATAACCACGCAAAAGCTTCAGAAGTCCCTTTGAGGGAAGGGATTACAATACTTGCCTTTCTCCCTTCCTTAACATCATTTTTCTGGATCACACCAAAGGCTGCCAAATTATCATTTGCCACTCCTACAATAGTAAAGGGAATGTCTGTAGTTCCCCCTGCGGGGAATCCTTCAAGAGGATGAACAGAGGGAACAAGCATTCTCCATTCCTGATCCCAAAATGCTTCTGCTAATTTTTGCCCTACCGCACCTCGCTCTGGGAATTGGACAAGAAAACCAGGGAGGGTGAAAAAGAGGATTTTGCTGTTTCCCCCTACAGTTAAAGAAACTGGACCTTTCAGCAAGGAGAATAGTTCTTGCTGTGTTAGAGGGAAATCTGCTGATATTTCACTTAAGATCTCTTCTTCTATAGGGAGCCCCTCCATGTTAGGAAGATTAATCCCTGCGGCAAAAACAAGAGGCTCAGGAATAATCATTCGATAATCCCATCGAGAAGTGGAAAGACTTCCCAAAATTTGAGATGGGATCAGAGCTTCAATTCCAGAAATTTTCCATTTAAACTCTCCCCGCTCGCTATTTTCTACCCATGACGCGTCTAAAGCACACGGGACGAGGGTAACATCAAAACCGTCCAAAGAAAGAAGCTGAGAAAGCAGGCCTCCATCATAAAAACGGAAGTGGTTTTTCCAGTCACGGCTCACTTTCCAATCGGTTTTAAACTTCTCTTCTTCATTTTTTAGAATAATTTTCATATGACCCAAATCTTCTAGCGATGTGGAAAAAAGGGATAAACCACCATCTACAACAACATAAAGAGAAGGCATATCTTTTCCCCAATCTAAGCGAGTCGTACCTTTTTCATCTCGAACCAAAGAAATAGCATCTTTCAAAGAAGACCATTCTTCGGGAATTGCTCCTTTTTCCAGACTCTGAGTTGTTGTAAGATTAAAAAGAGCCGCAGCGTAAAGGTGGGGCTGATTGTCTCGCCACGCAACAAGACACGCTCCCTGGCGAGAGTAGGAAAGAAACGGAGACACGGATTGAGTTACTTGCAGGAAAGGCCGAGCCTGCTCTGCTTCTTCCATAAGATCGCTGGGAATAGGAAAAGAAAAAACCTTCCCCTCTCCTTCTACGTATACATAAGGTGTAGACGCTTCAGGCGTTGGGATGGGTGCAGAAACAGTGCGCTGTTCAGGTTGCCTTCCTATAAATAGAATAGCAAGCCCGATAATGACAAAACACGAAATGAAAGCACCCCAAAAATAAAGTCCTTTTCTCATTTTTCTCCCTCCCAGCTATGGAAATCAACCTTTCTATCATAGACTTAAAAGAGCAACATGACCAGAAAGGGGATAATATTTTATACTTCTTTCTCCTCAAATATGCCAGTTTTCTGTTCAGCTGTTTCTAACAAAACAATCGTAGACTGAAGGAGAGGCAAAAGAGGTTCCGGTTCCTTCACTTCCTCTGATTTTGCCCGAATAGAAGCTGCCAGCTCTACTATATCGGTGAGAAGATCATTCATCTGATCCAGACTCTTTATGCGCGGGACAGCTGCCGGAATTGAGATGGATGTCTCTATGCCCTTAAGTGGCGTAAGCTCGAACTCTTCTCCCACTACTGGCGCCATGGCTTGCAGGCCTCTTTCCTTAAGAGCTCCTACGAGAGCCATAGAAGATTTCGGCTCTCCATGGGTAATAAAGAAAACAGGGCGGTTCTCAAAATTTCCTGCCCATGCAAGAAGGTCGTTTTTATCTCCATGAGCGGAAAAACCATTGATCGTATGAAGTTTTGCTTTTACGTTCAATTCTTCTCCTGCAATACGCAATGTTTTTTCCCCATCAACAAGTCGACGTCCGATTGTTCCGCGTGCTTGATACCCTACAAAAACCACTTGATTATGAGGATCCCAAATGCCGTGTTTTAAATGATGAACTATACGGCCACCATTGCACATGCCGCTACCTGCCATTACTATCGCATGTTTTATGTCGTTAATTTGACGAGAATCTTCGACGCTCTCTACATATTGAAGATGTTTTGGCGAGAAGGGGTCATCCCCTTCTTTTACATGTCCTTGTATTTCTCGCGACAGAAGACTTAAGTGGTGATTATAAATTTCAGTCGCTTTCACTCCCATAGGAGAATCGAAAAATATAGGAACACCATCTCGAAGAATCCCCTCTTTTTGAAGGAGCATCAGCTCAAAAAGAATACGTTGTGCTCGATCAACAACAAAAGTGGGTATCATCACTTTTGCCCTAGATCTTAAAGCCTCTTTGATAACACTACGAAATTCAGCTCGTGTCTCATCGTTAGAGCGGTGGAGCCGATCTCCGTAGGTCGATTCTATGACTACATAATCTGCCCGAGAAATAATGGCAGGATTTCTCTCCATAACCGTCTCTTGCGGTCCGAGATCGCCGCTAAAAACAATCTTTACCTCATCTCCATCCTCTTGCAACCATATTTCGAGAATAGCGCTGCCAAGGATATGTCCGGCATCTCTAAATCTCACGGAAATATGAGGAGCCACTTCTATCTTATCATCGTATGTAGCAGGAGAGAGCAATTGGGAAGCTCTTTCTGCATACTCCTGAGTATAGAGAGGTTCTACAGGTGGAAGACCTTTTCTGGCATTTTTCCTCGTCTTCCATTCTGCTTCTTCCTTCATAAGCCTTACAGAATCTTGCCATAAGACATTCACCAGTTCTACAGTAGGAAGAGTAGCCCATATTTTTCCTTTAAACCCTCTTTGGACAAGGAGGGGTACGCGTCCAGAGTGATCAATATGAGCATGGGTAAGAAGAACAGCGTCGATACTTGATGGCACAAAGTCAAATTCACTTCTGTTCTTCGTATCCTCTCCCCTACCCTGATACATTCCACAATCTACTAGAATTCGGCTTTTCCCACATTCGATCAAATAGTTAGAACCAGTAACTTCTCCTGCAGCACCTAGAACCTTTAATCTCATTCTATTCGTCCCTTTCGGGGCTGCCTCCTTTCGTTTCATCAAGGATCTCTTCTCGCTTATAAGGAACAACGCATTGGAGCAACGTCCCCTGCCCGGGTGCTGAAACGACATGAAAGTCTCCCTTTAATGTCGTGATACGTTCCATCATGTTCGCTAAGCCTCGATGCCCCTTTAAGAGGAGTTCTTCAAAAGTCTGGTTCAACTCAAAACCTATGCCATTATCTTGGATGTTAAAATGGATAAAAGATCCCCTGGGAAAGATCTCTCCATGTACAGACGTAGCCTGACCGTGACGCACTGCATTAGAGACCGCTTCCTGAAAAATTCTGAAAAAAGCAAGAACTATTTCAGAAGATAAGCTCAGATCTTCATCTACATCGATAGTTACATCTATTCCGTTATGTCTAGCCAGCCGATCAGCTAGTTCTGTAAGGGCATGTTCTCCGCCGAGCTCAAGCCATGGTGGAGAAAGAGAGTCACACATCTCTCTCATTTCACGTACCGCCATTTGCGCTGCTTCTTCCGCCAATTTTAAATGAGTCTGTCCTACCTCTCCGCATAGATTCATATCAAAAAGGCGCATTTGTTGGATCATAGCTGTAATATCCTGAAGAGGTCCGTCATGGATCTCTCTGGCAATCCTCTTCTTTTCGTCTTCCTGGACACTGACAATATCATGAACATATCGGTTCCTCAAATCGTCTCGCTCAATAGCTGCCTTGGCCAATCTATACAAGGCCCGGCGAAGACGACCCAGTTCAAAAACAGCTTGAGGATCATCTGGCTCAGGCAATTCTTTCCCCCATACAAGGGAATCTACCTCTATCATCATCCGACGAAGAGGCAAAATAAGCCACCGCCACATTGCCCAGACAGCGATAAGGCTTGTAAGGGTCATAAGAACAATGAGCACAGGCCAAATATGACCGAAGCGAAGCAACGGTCCAATAAGCTGGCGCCAAGCCACAGCCGCAATAACCAAACGGCTCCCTTCGTCAATAGGGTATACAGCAATAGTATAGCGATCTCCTTGCCGATCTCGCACCTCCACAGCACGGCCGATAGGAATACGTGGATCCCAAATAGCTGCGAGATTACTCACTCCGGGAGAAGCCATGAGCACTTTACCGTCAGGAGTTATAACTGCGATCCATCCAGGAAGAGAAGGACCCCATGAAAAGACTTTAAGCTGTCTGAAAATAGAAGGATACATTCCCCCTCCCCCCCAAAAAGGAGAATCTAAATTCAGCCACGACGCTACATTTTCTGCCAAATCCTCTACATAGGACCGAGTAACAGCCTCCATAGCCCATTCCTGATGTATCATGGCCACGCTGGAAACCACCAGCACGGCCAGCGTGGGGAGGGTAACAGCCAAAATAAGGAGAAGAAGCAGATGACGCCTCATTCCAGCAATTCCTCGAGGGTTACAACTCCGTACTTCAAAGCAAGAAGTAAAGCTTCCGTCTTATTCCTCGCTCCTAGCTTATCGTAAATTGAAGCCAGGTGAGTTTGTACCGTCCGCTCGCTAATAAAAAGTTCAGAAGCCACCTCTTTACTTGAAAGGCCTTTCGAGGCGAGGACTAACACCTCTCGTTCTCGGGAAGATAGGGATTCAGGTACTAACTCTCTATCCCCTACAACTGTAGCTACTTCGGAATCAAGGTACAATCCTCCCTGTACCACTGTTTGTATAGCTCGTATTAATTCCTGGGGAGTAGCCGTTTTTAACACGAACCCTCTAGCCCCAGCTCGAAGTGAGGCTACTACATACTGATGTGCATCATAGGATGTAAGCATGATAGAAAATACTGGAAGTTTTTCTTCCTTAATACGGCGAGCTATAGAAACTCCGTCCTCTCCAGGCATTCGTATATCGAGAAGCGCTACATCGGGTTTAAGCTGAGAGATAAGCTCCCAAGCTTCTATGCCATCTTTTGCCTCTCCCACTAGCTCTATGGATTTTTCCTGTTGAAGATAAGCAGAGAGCCCGGCCCGAGTGAGCGGATGATCGTCCGCTAAAACCACACGTATAGACATAATATAGTCCCTCCAAGGTCAATATATCTCATTTTTTTATCATAGCGAAATGACCCTTTTTGGCAATCGGTGAAGTAGCTGAACTCTCTATACGACTTTTACACCTCTAGGGAGCCCAACCCAAGTTCCTCTTCTATAGGTTGCAACGCACGGATCACTCCGTCAATAAGCTCATCTATAGCTACATCCAGCATTTCAGCACCTTTGAGAATAACATCCCGATTCACGCCTCGAGCAAAAGCCTTGTCCTTCCATTTTTTCTTCACTGATTTCACGGTGAGGTCTTGCAAAGATTTAGATGGGCGAACGAGAGCTGCCGCTATAACAAGGCCAGTGAGCTCATCAACAGCGTATAAGGTTTTTTCCATAAGAGATACAGGTTTCACATCTGATACCATTCCCCAGCCATGTGCCTTCACCGCTCTCACAATATCTTCTGGGTACCCTTTTGCTTCAAGCCAAAGAGCTCCTTCGTGGGTATGCCTTTCCGGTGTATCCTGAGTTCTTTCCCAATCTATATCATGGAGCAGCCCAACGACCCCCCATTTTTCCATATCATTGTCTGCCTTTCTCGCAAAATGTCGCATTGCAGCTTCAACAGCTAAGGCGTGTTTGATATGGCTTTCATCCTTATTATATTCTCGCAACACATTCATGGCCTCTTCACGACTTACAGACACAATGCATACCTCCCCATATTCTCTTTTTCATATTTACATAAGTCACTCCTAAGCTCTCTGTCGCAAAAAAGCCTTAAGAGCGACATCCATCTCCTGGAAAACATCTTCAGAGAGCTGGCATACTTCCATTGAAGCCTCGGATCGTAATTGCACCGCTAAAGCATCGGGATAGGGGTAGACAAACACGATTCGCTTGATGCCAGCATTAATTATTGCTTTTGTACAAAAAGAGCAAGGTTCGTGAGTACAGTAAAGCACGGCCCCATCCGTACTCGTTCCTACTGCCGCCGCCTGAGCAATAGCATTAATCTCTGCATGAGAGCCACGGCAGATCTCATGGCGCTCTCCCGAAGGAATGCCGAGCTGCTCACGAAGACATCCCACCTCAGAACAGTGAGGAACACCTTTAGGAGCCCCATTATAGCCAGTACTTATAATCTGAAGATCTTTTACAATCACAGCTCCTACTTTACGACGCAGACAAGTCCCTCGCGTTGCAGCTACAGCAGCAATCATCATAAAATAAGAATCCCAGTCTGGACGAAAATACGTCATCATATCCTCCACGGTTTGTTTAAAATCTTTATTCTTGATCGACATTATATCATTGCGAATATATACCCACGGGTATCAGTCACTATGGTACTATCATATTAATATAAATTCGATGGCAAAGAGGTGAACTTGTGATAAATAACAGTCTTCATATTCTCAAAGATCGTCGCGTCCTTTCATGGTGCCTTTATGATGTAGGAAACTCAGCTTTCGCGACTACCATTATGGCCGCAATTCTTCCTGTCTATTTCAAAGAAATCGCCACGCCATTTCTCTCTGGAAACCTGCCCACTATTTATTGGGGGTATACATCAGCCATCGCCCTTCTTTGCAGTGCCCTTGCAGCTCCCTTTCTCGGAGCTTTAGGGGATATTGGCCAAATGAAAAAGAAAATGCTTCTTTTTTTTACCCTCCTTGGCATTCTCGCCTCCTGTGCTCTGTTTTTTACAGATTATGGTGATTGGTTCCTCACTCTTGTCTTCATGGCAATTGGAACGATAGGTTTTTCCTCCGCCATCATCTTTTATGATGCACTCCTTCCCCACCTCATTCCTCATCATTACATTGATATGGTTTCGTCTCTAGGATATGCTTTAGGGTACTTGGGTGGTGGCATTTTACTGGCACTCAATATTGTTATGATCTACATTTGGCCCGGTACTTTCGGCCCGCGACTTTCTTTCTTGTCAGTAGCCATATGGTGGGCTCTTTTTACCCTTCCTCTTTTTCTTCACGTACCAGAACCGCTCACAAGGCACCATACTATTTCTTACTCCCAAAACATGGCAAAAGAGGCTATTCTGCGGCTGGGAAAAACATTTGTAGGGATTCGGAAATACCCTGATCTTTTTAGATTCTTGATAGCGTTCTGGCTCTATAATGATGGCATTGGAACAATGATACACATGGCTGCTATTTATGGGGCTCAAGTAGGAATTTCCATGATCCATCTCGTAGGCGCTCTTCTTTTAACCCAATTTGTTGGCGTGCCTTTCTCCATTTTTTTTGGAAGACTCGCATCTCGCATAGGAAGCAAGGAGGCTATTCTCGTTGGACTTTTCGGATATACGCTCATATCTGTGGGAGCTATTTTTCTTGCTACGCCATGGCATTTTTGGCTCCTCGCCTTTGCAGTGGGAACTGTACAAGGTGGAACGCAAGCTATGAGCCGCAGTCTTTATGCCCGCATGCTGCCCCCTTCCAAAAGTGCCGAATTTTTTGGTTTTTACGATATTTCCAGCAAATTTGCTGGAGTCCTCGGCCCCTTTTTATTTGGTTTTATTACGCAGATAACTCATTCAAGCAGAATTGGGATCGCTATTTTAGCCTTAACTTTCGTAGCTGGAGCCATAATCTTGCGGAAAGTAAATGTTATGAGAGGAATTCACAACGCTTCTCTACAATAACGCTACACATATCTCAGAAAAGAAGGGGGTGTCAAATCTGTTACATTTTCTTGTTGTCTCTACGGGAGGAACTATTGCTTCAGGAGAAGGAAGAGAAGGTCTTACTCCCACTATGACAGGACATGATTTATTGAAGTATGTCCCATCTCTCTCCCAGTTAGGAGAGATAGACGTTCATGACCTTTTATTTAAAGACAGTTCAAATATGTCTCCCCTCGACTGGAAACGTATCGCTATGTTCCTCATTGCTCAAGAAAAAAGATATGACGCTTTTATTATTCTTCACGGCACCGACACTATGGCATATACAGCATCTGCTCTCTCTTTTATGATTGCTAATTTCACCAAGCCCGTAGTAATAACAGGTTCCATGCAACCCATTACTCAGCCAAATACAGATGCTATTGATAATATTTATTCGTCCTTCCTCTTCGCAGCAGAGATGATACGGCTACGGCAACGAGGGATTACCATAGCTTTTGGCGGCCAGCTTATACACGGACCTCGTTCCCAAAAAATCCTAAGCCACGACTATACTGCCTTTACGAGTATTAATTATCCTCATCTAGGCCATATAGAAAAAGGGGAGGCCATTTTAACTCATCGCCCAAGCCTTCTTACCCCATTATTTCATCAGAAAGAATATGAGACATTTGAGCTTGAAACATCGGTTTTTCTCCTCACTCTTTTCCCGGGGTTTCGTGCCAGGTACCTTGAGTATATTGTCAACATGGAGCCTAAAGCCATTGTCATAGAGGCATTGGGCTTGGGTGGCGTTCCACATCTTGGAGAGAGCCTTCTTCCACCGCTTAAACTTTCTCAAGACCTGGGGATACCTGTAGTAATAACCACTCAATGTGTTTACGGCGGAGTAGATCTCAATGTATATGAAGTAGGGAGAAAGACTCTTAAAATGGGAGTCATTTCGGGGAAAGACATGACCCGAGAGGCCATCATCACAAAGCTTATGCTCCTATTGCCCTACGTAGAACCTTACAATGTTGAAAAATGGCTTCATACAAACTTCTGCGATGAAATTACTCTTCCTTAAGTGGCGATCCTTGGCAGAGCTCGACAAGTTCTGAAATATCGAGCTCTGCTCGGATCCCAAAGCGAGTCAAGGCAAAATCATAACGAACAGGATCATCTGGAGCTATGGTCCGGAAAGCATCTGTAATCTCTAAAACTGTCTTGAAATCTGCCTGCTTTCTTCGAGTGAGTCCCAACGAAAGAGCAATTCGATGCATATGGGTATCTACAGGAACGAAGAGATCTGCAGGGGAGAGAACCTGCCATCCGCCGGGATCCACCTCGTCTTTTCTCGTCATCCATTTCAAAAAAAGGAAAAAACGCTTACATGCACTGCCTTGAACAGGCGAAGCGAGAAGTGATCCATGCCCCGCTGCGCTCTTAAGTTTTTCAGCAAAGTTTATAATACCACGTAAAGGATCCTTTCCTTCAAGAAGAGCTTCTTCCAAACAAAATTCCAGGCGCTCGTAACACCGCAATAGTTTTCCAATGCCATTAAGAAAAGTTACTAATTCTTCCCCTGTAGTAAAACGGTGTTTAAAAGAACCGTATAAAGAGGTAAGCTGCTCCTTATTGGCAGCACGAAGAAAAGCCGCTGGACTATCCCCGAGAGGTACAAGCACTTTTGTTACGCTCTTTAATATTTGTTGCACCCTGCCATAAGCCAACGAGGAGGCAATAAGAGCTGTTACTTCGCGATCTGCCAAATTTTCATAACGACGGGGGAATTCTACAGGATCTGGATGAATTAATTCCTCTTTCGTATATGAAGTATAAATAGCTTCCAACACTGAACGGCACTCTTTAGGAAATCTGCCCTTGCTAAAGAATGCACATTTATTACTTTTGCTTTGTATTGGCTTCATATATAGCGCCAGCAATCGCTATTCCCATCTCGAAACATGGCTGTAGCTCCCCTTCCCTGGGAACATACCTAATCTTTACGCCAGGATGGACAATTTTAACTTTCATAGCTTCCAGTTCTTGATTTAAAAGCTTAACCGATTCGCAGCCCCAACCGTAGGAACCAAAAGCCGCCCCAACCTTCTTTATAGGACGAAGTCCCTTCACATAGCAGACAAGATCTGCCATGCGAGGTAAATATCCCGTATTAAGGGTGGGAGATCCTAAAGCTATTCCTCTTGCCTCCAACATTTCAGTTATTACATCACTATGATGACTCACTCGAAGATCCATAACTTCTGTTGATACTCCCCGGCTCATAAGCCCTTCCGCAACATGGCGCGCCATGGTCTCCGTACTATGCCACATAGTGTCATAAGCTACTACCGCCTTATCTTGGCACATTCCTTCAGCCCATCGTCGATATGCGGATACTACCTCCGGAACATGTTTTCTCCAGATAACGCCATGATCTGGTGCAATCATATCAATTTCTATATTCATAGCAGCTATTTCATCAAGTTTTTTGATCATAATAGGCGAGTACGGTAATAATATATTAGCGTAATATTTCGCCGTCTGATGCATCAGTTCGCCCCAATCAGCTTCATCATCAAATCGCTCACTCGACGAATAGTGCTGCCCAAAACCGTCATTAGAGATCAAAAGCCTATCTTCTTTTATGTAAGAGAACATGCTATCAGGCCAATGGAGCATCCGTGCCTCTAAGAAAGAGATTGTTTTCCCACCTAAAGAAACCTCGTCTCCTGTTCCGACAATCTGCAGGGGCCATTGGCGCACTTGCTCTCCAAAATGCTCTTCTAAAGCTTCCTTGCAGGGTTTTGAAAGAAAAATTTTCTCTGGCTTTACGAGATCCACAACCATAGGAAGACTCCCCGAATGATCCATCTCCGCATGGCTCACTACAATGTAATTAATTTTTTCAGGATCTATAACTTCACGAAGTCGCTGTACAAATTCGTCATAATGGGTTGTCTTGACCGTATCGAAAAGAACGTTTTTTTCGCTCCCTTTAACAACATAGGCATTATACGTGGATCCTTTCTCCGTAGAATAACCATGAAAATCCCGGAGCGTCCAGTCGAGCACCCCTACCCAAAACACTCCAGATTTAATTTCTAATGGAGCCATCATTATGTCCTCCTCTCTATTCTTTGGAATAGCTTTAATATATACACATTATTTTATAACGTTAAAAACAGCAGAAGGAGCTTTCTCAGGGGATTTCCCCTTTTTAATAGTATGGTAATCTGAGTACAAAAGTGGTTTCCCCTCTTTCAACACTGTTGCCGCTCGCACTTGTGCAATAAATAGTTTGTGCGTGAAAATATCTGTTACAGAAAGGACCTCCCCTTCTATAGAGGCCAAAGCATAATCTGTAACAACAGGGAGTCCAGATTCACTGATTGTGTATGAACAGGCATTAAATTTATCAAAATCTCTGCCGCAACGGAATCCGAAAACTCCAATAAATTTAAGGGGAGTAGCATCTTCCAGCACTGAAAGGGAAAAACGCCGACTTTTCTCTAACAACTCCGTAGTGTAATTGTCTTTATGAAGACATGCCGCAACACAAATTGGATCTCCTGTCAGTTGCATAAAAGCGTTGATAATCTGTCCGTTCTTTTTCTCTTCCCACTCTGTGCTCAAAATATACACACCGTAGCTTACCGTAAACAGCGCCCTCGGATCTATACTTTCAGCCATGCTTATTGCCCCCCTCTATTTAACACAAAAGGGCATGAGCAGTATCTGCCCAGCCCTTTTTTCTTTCAAATTATTCTTCCGGATTACTCTTCCTCGGCAGGATACACTCTGGCCCCAAGTTCTTTGTCGAGCATATAGACACCGTGCTTCGATTCAGAGAGGAACTCAAGTTTGTTAATAATTTCTTCCGCGTTTGCCTCCTCCTCTACCTGTTCTGTAACGAACCACTGAAGGAAGATCTGGCTTGCGTGATCTTTTTCTTCCATAGCCAGCTCTGTAAGGTCATTAATACGACGAGTTACGTAACGCTCGTGATCCAGAGCCGCCTTAAAAACATCAAGGCATGACTTCCACTCAAAAGGAGGCTCCGCTATGGCCTGTAGCTTAACTCTCCCGCCGCGTTCTACTATATAGTTATAAAACTTCATTGCATGATCCTTTTCCTCTAACGCCTGAATCGTCATCCACGTAGCCATACCCCTTAAATTTTTCTCCTCAAAATATGCTGCCATAGATAGATAAAGATAAGAAGAGTACAGCTCGGCATTGATCTGATCATTCACAGCATCTTGCATTTTTTTCGATATCATCTTTATTTCCCTGCCTTCCATAGTCCGTGTATATTGCAATATTCTCTGCTTAATTCTGGCGTAATTTCATGAAATTCAGCTTCAGGAGCATCTCCTGGATTCAAGAATTGACGGTAAATTTTATCCCCTGAAATAACTTCAATCCATTCAATGTAATGCTCTGGTTTCATAGGATGGGGAACACTTCCTACCTTAACTTTTGATCCTTCAATAACTGGCACATGTTTCTCCGTCGAAGCATCAGCTGTTTGTTCCTCTAGAAGTTTCATAGGCTGATTGCAGCAAACAAGTTGTCCTGCTCCGGCGTGAAGTACTTCCACAACATTGCCACATAAATCACACTTATATACTTCTAACCTCTTCGTCATCGTCATTCCTCCTCTTGTATGATTTTTGTGTTTGAGATAATAAAAACTGTATACCTTTTCAGTAGAATTCTTTTTGATTACAACATTATTACCACAGCTATACCCTACCGAGTCGCTAAACTTAATGTATTCATTAATAATATACGGAACATGGGTATATTTGTCAAGTTCAGAAAGACAGATCTACCTAACATTTTCGTCTTTAAAAACAGGGATTTTAAAAAAAACAGAGTAAAGAACTGGTACGATAATTAACGTCAAAGCCGTGGCAAAAGCCAAGCCAAACATAATAGTAACTGCCAGAGCAGAAAAGAGGATATCAAAATAGAGAGGGATCATACCTAAAACCGTGGTCATAGCTGCCATAAGAACAGGACGTGCACGACTCATAGCCGAATCCACTATAGCTAAAAAGCCCTCTTTTCCTTCCCGTATTTCGAGATCGATCTGATCAATAAGCACAATGGCATTTTTTATGAGCATGCCAGCAAGGCTTAAGAATCCCAGGAGAGCCATAAAGTCAAAAGATTTATGAAAAAGAAGTAATCCCGCCGTTACACCAACAATGGACAAGGGGAGACAAAGAAGGATCATAATGGGTTGTTTAAACCCGTTAAAAAGGACAACTAATATAGCGACCATGGCTAAAAAAGCAATAGGAATCATCCCCATAAGTCCACCTTGAGCTTTTTGAGAACTTTCATACTCGCCTCCCCAACTGAGGCTATATCCTAAAGGAAGAGAAATATTTTCCAGTTCGGGCTTTATACGAGCAAATAAAAGACCTGTTTTCCCAGAACGGGAATCACACTCTACAGAGAAAGTCCTCATACGATTTCGCCTATAAATAACGGGGTCTTCAGCTATGGTATCAATGCTTTTTGTAATCTGAGTTAAGGCTATATATTTTCTCATAAGGGGGCTCCACACTTCTACTTCTGGAAGTGCCCCCAGTCTCGCCCTATCCGCTTTAGGCAATCTAGCTATAATAGGGAGGAGTTTATCCCTCTCTCTGTATAAGCCTGCTTGTATACCCGAAAAGGACATCTCAAGGGCCAATGCTACATCTTGTCGTGTTAAACCAGTTTGTCGGGTTCGCACCTCATCAAGTACGGGACGAATAACCTTGACCCTTTCTCCCCAGTCGCTCCGGATGTTCATCGAATCGGGATCGTTCCTCATCATATAAAAAGCTTCTTCTCCTAGACGTCGTAAAACACGAGGATCGCCCCCTGTAAACCTCGCCTGTATTTTTGCACCTCCCCCTGTTCCTTTACTAAAGGAACGAATCCTGGGGTCGATATCTGGCATTTCTATATTCATGAAATTTTCCAGTTTACGACGTAAAGACTCTGCTGATTTCAAACCCTTAGCTTCCACTATCAAGTGTCCATAACTATCAGAAGAATCACTTGGCGTATAGGTGAGAATAAAACGAAGGGCTCCCTGTCCCACGTAGCTTGCTACAGAAACTGTCTCTGGCTGTTTCAAAACAAAAGCTTCAACTTTTTCTACCCCTCTCTGGGTCTCTTCTATATAAGCACCTCGAGGACGCCAAAATTCCACTGTAAAAAGAGGGCTCGTGGAGCTTGGGAAAAAAGATTGATCCACAAACGTAAAGCCTATGAGAGCAGAACCAAGCAAACAAACCATGACCAATATTGTTACCTTTCTCTTACGAATACACGCCTTGAGAAATCTTCTATACATCCTATAAAGTTTTGTATCGTAGGGAATCTCTGCTTTTGCTGAAGTTTTTAAAAAACGCACACCGGCTACAGGGGTAACGGTAACGGCAAGGACCCAACTTATAATCAAGGAAATTCCCACCACCTGAAAAAGGCTTTGGCAAAAC